>NZ_JBHXFJ010000018.1:0-120657 GCF_042722465.1 Streptomyces sp. NPDC127098 | reverse complement strand
CACCCGCCCCTGGGGGCACCTCCCAGCGTTAGCTGGGGGAGGGTGGCCTCGCGCGGCACGGGCCGCGTGGCCCGGCGGCGTAGCCGCCGCGGGCCCTCGGCCCTGGCGGGCCTTGTACCGCGCGCAGCGCGGTCAGGCCCCCGCGCGAAGCGCGGAAAAGGGCGGGTGGGTGGGGAACATCCCGGCGCGAAGCGCCACGGCACCCGGCGGCGCGGCCGCCGCGGCCCGCCTACCCCCGCGCGCACAGCGCGGCCGGGCACCGGCACCCGCACTGGACCGCCACCCCCGCGCGGAGCGCCACGCGCTGACGGCGTGGCTAGGGGACGGTGTCCAGTTCGATCGCCACGCACTGCCAGCGCGCGTCGATCCGTTCCAGCCGGAAGGCGAACGCGCGGGTCCTGGGGCCGCTGGTGATGCGGGCGAAGGCCTCGATCGCGTCGGGGGAGGGGCGGCAGACGCCGACCGCGCGGAGGGCGAGGGTGCCGTTCTCGCCGGGCGCCGGGCGGAGTGGCGTGTGGGGCGCCAGGCCGATGAGTTGTTCGTAGGCGTGCTCGCGGACGTGGCCCAGCAGCGTGTGGACCGGTCGTTGACCGCTGAGGATCAGCAGCAGCCGGTGTGCGAACCAGTCCTGGGGTCCCGGTCGGCGAGCCGGCAGGGGCCGGTTCGGGCGCCGCGAGTCCTGGCGGTTGGCGGGCCGGCGATTGCTGGTTCTCATCTGGAATACCACCCCCGATAAAAAGCTACTCGCTGGTAACTGTGGCGGATTGTAGCCATTCGGTCACCCAGCGGCAAGATCGGGCTCGGCTGGTACAGTGACCGGCCATGCGTGTCTACCTGCCCCTCACCCTCGCCGGGCTCGCGGAGCTGCACCGGTCGGGAGAGGCCGGGCCGGCGCCGCTCGTCGCCTACGCCGTCACCCCGGCCCTGCGCGAGTGGTACCTCTCCGGCGACCAGGAGGAGTTGGAGTACGCGGCGATGAGCCGCGCCGCGCAGGCCTCGCTCCGGCTGCTGGCCGTGAATCCCGAGGTCGTCAGGCGTCGGGTGGTGCTCGCCGCCGACGTGCCGGACCGTGCCGCGTTCGCCGACCCGGACCGGGCCATGGACCCGGAGGCGTTGGCCGAGGTGCGGCTGACGGAGGCCGTGCCGGTGGCGAGACTGGCCTCGGTGCACGTGGACGCGCCGGACGCGGAGTCCGACATCGCCGCGGCCGCCGCCGCGCTCGGCGCCGCCGACCTGGGGGACGACGACGCGCAGTTCGTGGTGGACGGTGCCGCCGACCACGAGCTGCTGTGGTACGGCGTGCAGGAGATCGATCACCTTCTGTAACCCGGTTGTCAGTGGCTCCCCGTACCGTGAGGGTCATGGCGACACATCTCGTGTGGGACTGGAACGGGACCCTGCTGCACGACACCGGCGTGGTGGTGGAGGCGACCAACGCCTCGTTCGAGGAGCTGGGGATACCGCCGATCACGCTTGAGCGGTACCGGGAGCTGTTCTGCGTGCCGGTGCCCCTGTTCTATGAGCGGCTGCTGGGGCGGCCGGTCGTGGGGGAGGAGTGGGAGGTGCTCGACGGCGCCTTCCACCGGCACTACCGGGCGCTGGTCGCCGGCGTGGCGCTCGCCGAGGGCGCGGCCGAGCTGCTGGCGGCCTGGCGGGCGGCCGGCCGCACCCAGTCGGTGTGCTCGCTCGCCGCGCACGAGCAGCTGCTGCCGCTGCTCGCGCGGCTCGGCGTCGCGGAGCACTTCACCCGGGTGGACGGCAGCACCGGCGGCGGGAGCGTCACCGGGAAGGCCGAGCAGATGGCCCGCCACGTGGCCGCGCTCGGCGGGGTCGAGCCCGGCTCGGTGGTGGTCATCGGCGACGCGGTGGACGACGCGGTCGCCGCCCGGCACGTGGGGGCCAAGGCCGTGCTCTACAGCGGGGGGTCGCACAGCCGGCGCAGTCTCGCGCGCGCCGGAGTGCCCGTGGTCGACAGCCTCGCGGACGCGGTGCGCGTTGCTGAGGAGTTGGTCACAGGTGCCCCCGCTACCCTCTGATCTTGCTCAACTGGGGCCCTGCGCCGGGGCCGGTGGGGATAGCCTGGTGTCCGTGATCAGCGCGATAGCGGCCGGCGTTCCGGCCGGAGGCAGCGCCGCCTCCTCGGGCGCCCGGCGGATAGCCGGGCCGGCCCCGTCGCTGGTCCGTTCCGCCGGGAGCCTTCCCCGTCACCCGATTCCCACGATCCGCGTGATCAACGAGATCGAGCCTCACGAGATCGAGCGCTGCCCGGTGACCGAACCCCGACGTCGCCCGACGGTGCGCGACAGGAGCCAGAGGACATGCACAACAAGCTGGACGAAGCCAAAGCCGAACTGCTGGCACAAGCCGCCCAGGTAGCGGAGCACGGTGTCGCCGGAGGCCCGCCCGGCCACGGCATGGACTCCGCCGTGCTCAGCGCCTACCTCCAGCGCTACTACCTCTTCATCGCCCCCGAGGACATCGCCGGCCGCGACCCGGTCGACGTCTACGGCGCCGCCGTGTCCCACTACCGGCTCGCCGCCAACCGCCCGCAGGGCACGGCGAACGTGCGCGTCCACACCCCCACGGTCGAGCAGAACGGCTGGTCCTCCAGCCACACCGTCGTCGAGGTCGTCACCGACGACGCGCCGTTCCTGGTCGACTCGGTGACCAACGAGCTGTCCCGGCAGGGCCGGGGCATCCACGTGGTCGTCCACCCCCAGGTCCTGGTCCGTCGCGACGTGACCGGTCGGCTCGTCGAGGTGCTCGACACCAACGGCGGCGCCGCCGAGCGCCCCGCCGACGCCGTCCTGGAGTCCTGGATCCACGTCGAGATCGACCGTGAGACCGACAGCGAGGACCTGCGGCGCATCGAGGCCGACCTGCGCCGGGTGCTGCGCGACGTCCGCGAGGCCGTCGAGGACTGGCAGAAGATGCGCGGCACCGCGTTGCGCATCGCCGAGGAGCTGCCCGGCGAGCCGCTCGCCGCCGAGCTCACCGAGCCCGACGTCGAGGAGGCCAGGGAGCTGCTGCGCTGGCTCGCGGCCGACCACTTCACCTTCCTCGGCTACCGCGAGTACGAGCTGGCCCGCGAGGACAACGGCGGCGAGGGCGACGTGCTGCGCGCCGTCCCCGGCACCGGTCTCGGCATCCTGCGCTCCGACCCGGCCCACGACCCGGACTCGGCGAACCCCACCGCCTCTGCGGCGTTCAGCAGGCTCTCGCCCTCCGCCCGGGCCAAGGCCCGCGAGCCCAAGCTGCTGATCCTCACCAAGGCCAACAGCCGCGCGACCGTGCACCGCAGGTCCTACCTGGACTACGTGGGCGTCAAGAAGTTCGACGCCCAGGGCAACGTGGTGGGCGAGCGCCGCTTCCTCGGCCTGTTCTCGGCCGCCGCCTACACCGGCTCGGTGCGCCGGATCCCCGTCATCCGCCGCAAGGTCGCCGAGGTGCTTGACCGGGCCGGCTTCGGCGCCGACAGCCACAGCGGTCGGGACCTGCTGCAGATCCTGGAGACCTACCCGCGCGACGAGCTGTTCCAGACCCCGGTCGAGACGCTGGGCAGCATCACCGGCTCCGTGCTCCACCTCCAGGAGCGCCGCCGGCTGCGGCTGTTCCTTCGGCAGGAGGAGTACGGCCGCTACTACTCGGCCCTGGTCTACCTGCCGCGGGATCGTTACACCACCTCGGTCCGGCTGCGGCTGACCGACATCCTCGTCGAGGAACTCGGCGGCAGCAACGTCGACTTCACCGCCTGGAACACCGAGTCCGTGCTGTCCAGGCTGCACTTCGTGATCCGGGTGCCGGCCGGCACCGAGCTGCCCGAGCTCACCGACGCCGCCGTCGAGCGGATCGAGGCCCGGCTGGCCGAGGCGTCGCGCTCCTGGGCCGACGGCTTCACGGACGCGCTGCTCGCCGAGTGCGGCGAGGAACGCGCCGCCGAGCTCGGCCGTCGCTACGCGAGCGCCTTCCCCGAGGGCTACAAGGCGGACTTCTCGCCGCGCGCCGCCGTCGCCGACCTCCAGTACGTGGTGAGCCTGGAGCATGGCGGCGAGCGGGACTTCGCGCTCAGCCTCTACGAGCCGGTCGACGCGGCGCCCGGCGAGCGGCGGTTCAAGATCTATCGGATCGGCGAGCCGGTCTCGCTCTCCGCCGTGCTGCCGGTGCTCCAGTGCCTGGGCGTCGAGGTCGTCGACGAGCGGCCGTACGAGCTGCGCGTCGGGGACGGGTCCACCGCCTGGATCTACGACTTCGGCATCCGGATCCCCGAGGCGCTGGCCGCCGGCCTCGGCGCCGACGCCCGCGAGCGGTTCCAGGACGCGTTCGCCGCCGCCTGGACCGGCGCCGCGGAGAACGACGGGTTCAACGCGCTGGTGCTCTCCGCCGGGCTCACCTGGCGGGAGGCGATGGTGCTGCGGGCCTACGCCAAGTACCTGTGGCAGGCCGGCGCCCGTTTCACCCAGGAGCGCATGGAGGTCACCCTCCAGCGGAACGTGCACACCACCCGCCTCCTGGTGAACCTGTTCGAGGCCCGGCACGCGCCGCAGCGGCAGAGTGCCGGCCGCGAGCTGACCGACGGGCTGCTCGAGGAGCTGGACGGCGCCCTGGAACAGGTGGTCAACCTGGACGAGGACCGCATCCTGCGCGCGTTCCTCAACGTCATCAAGGCCACCCTGCGGGTCAACTACTTCCAGAGCGCCAGCGATGGAAGCAAGGGCAGGGGCCAGTCCGACCAGGACGGGAAGCCGCACGGCTACCTGTCCCTCAAGCTCGACCCCAAGGGCATCCCCGACCTGCCCGAGCCGCGCCCGGCCTTCGAGATCTGGGTGTACTCGCCGCGCGTCGAGGGCGTCCACCTGCGGTTCGGCAAGGTCGCCCGCGGCGGCCTGCGCTGGTCCGACCGCCGGGAGGACTTCCGCACCGAGATCCTGGGCCTGGTGAAGGCCCAGGAGGTGAAGAACACGGTGATCGTGCCGGTCGGCGCCAAGGGCGGCTTCGTCGGCAAGCAGCTGCCGAGCCCGGCCGAGGACCGGGACGCCTGGCTGGCCGAGGGCATCGCCTGCTACCGCACGTTCATCTCGGGCCTGCTCGACATCACCGACAACCTGGTGGAGGGCCGCGTCGTGCCGCCGGCCGACGTGGTGCGGCACGACGGCGACGACACCTACCTGGTGGTCGCCGCCGACAAGGGCACCGCCACCTTCTCCGACATCGCCAACGAGGTCGCCCAGGCCTACGGCTTCTGGCTGGGCGACGCCTTCGCCTCCGGCGGCTCCGCCGGCTACGACCACAAGGGCATGGGCATCACCGCCCGGGGCGCCTGGGAGTCCGTCAAGCGGCACTTCAGGGAGCTGGGCCACGACACCCAGACCCAGGACTTCACGGTCGCCGGCATCGGCGACATGTCGGGCGACGTCTTCGGCAACGGCATGCTGCTCTCCGAGCACATCAGGCTGGTCGCCGCCTTCGACCACCGGCACATCTTCCTCGACCCCGAGCCGGACGCGGCCGTCTCCTACGCCGAGCGGCGCCGGCTGTTCGAGCTGCCCCGCTCGTCCTGGGCCGACTACGACACCTCGCTGATCTCCAAGGGCGGCGGCGTCCACCCGAGGACCGCGAAGTCCATCCCCGTCACCCCGCAGGTCCGCGCGGCCCTCGGGATCGGGTCCGACGTCGCAGCGCTCACCCCGGCCGAGCTGATGCAGGCCATCCTGCGCGCCCCCGTCGACCTGCTGTGGAACGGCGGCATCGGCACCTATGTGAAGTCCTCGGCCGAGACCCACGCCGACGTGGGCGACAAGGCCAACGACGCGATCCGGGTCGACGGCCGGGACCTGCGGGCCAAGGTCGTCGGCGAGGGCGGCAACCTGGGCCTCACCCAGCGCGGCAGGATCGAGTTCGCGGCGGCCGGCGGCCGGTGCAACACCGACGCCATCGACAACAGCGCGGGCGTCGACACCTCGGACCACGAGGTCAACATCAAGATCCTGCTCAACTCCGTGGTGGCCAACGGCGACCTGACCCTCAAGCAGCGAAACGCGCTGCTCGCCGAGATGACCGACGAGGTCGCCGCCCTGGTGCTGCGCAACAACTACGCGCAGAACGTGGTGCTGGCCAACAGCGAGGCCACCGCGCCAGGCCTGGTCCAGGCGCACCAGCGGCTGATCCGCAGGCTCAGCGAGAGCGGCCGGCTCGACCGGGACCTCGAGTTCCTGCCCTCGGACGACGAGTTCCGCGATCGTCGGGCCGTCGGCCGCGGCCTCACCCAGCCCGAGCTGTCGGTGCTGCTCGGCTACGCCAAGCTGACCGTCACCGCCGAGCTGCTCGCCACCGGGCTGCCCGACGACCCCTACGTCAGCCGGCTGCTCTACGCCTACTTCCCGACCGCCCTGCGCGAGCGGTTCCCCGACCGCGTCGAGGGCCACGCGCTGCGCCGCGAGATCATCACCACCCTCCTGGTGAACGACACGATCAACGTCGGCGGCTGCTCCTTCGTCCACCGGATGCAGGAGGAGTCGGGCGCCTCCACGGAGGAGGTCGTCCGCGCGCACACCGCCTCCCGCGCGATCTTCGGCCTGGGCGGGATCTGGGACACCGCCGAGAGCCTGGACAACCAGGTGGCGGCCGCCACCCTCACCAGGATCAGGCTGCACGCCAGGCGGCTGGTGGAGCGCGGTGCCCGCTGGCTGCTCAACAACCGCCCGCAGCCGCTGCAGCTGACCGACACCATCGAGCTGTTCGGCGAGCGGGTCGGCCGGGTCTGGCAGGAGCTGCCCAAGCTGCTGCGCGGCCGCGACCTGGAGTGGCACGCCAGCCTGCACGACGACCTCGTGAGCTCGGGCGTGCCGGCGGAGCTGGCCCAGCAGGTGGCCGGGTTCTCGGCGGTCTTCCCCGCGCTCGACATCGTGGCCGTCGCCGACCGCACGGGCCGGGAGCTGCTGGACGTCGCCGAGGTCTACTTCCACCTCAGCGACGAGCTGGGCATCACCCAGCTCCAGGACCGGATCAGCGAGCTGCCGCGGGCCGACCGCTGGCAGTCCATGGCGCGCACCGCGATCCGCGAGGACCTGTACGCCGCGCACCAGCTGATCACGGCGGACGTGCTGGCCGAGGGCGACGCGGACGCCACCCCCGAGGAGCGGTTCGCGGCCTGGGCCCAGCGCAGCGCGGCGATCCTGGGCCGGGCCCGCACCACCCTGCGGGACATCCAGTCCTCGGAGAGCTTCGACCTGGCGAACCTCTCGGTGGCCATGCGGACCATGCGGACCCTGCTGCGCAGCAACCGCTGACCCGCGAGACCGCGTGCCGGGAAGCGACCCCCCGGCTTCCCGGCACGCACCTCCCGGGGCTCTGGACGGCCATGGTTACGATGTCGTTCGGATCATCAGCCTCACGAGCGACTGGAGCGGACCATGGCGGGTGCGGCGCCCGAGGGCTCGGCCCCCGCGTGGATCGAGGCGTGCGGTGACGTGGCGGTCACCGTGGTGATGCCCACGTACAACGAGGCCGAGAGCCTGCCGGTCATCGCCGAGGAGCTGCTCGCGCTGCCGCTGCCCGGGCTGCGGCTGCTCGTGGTGGACGACAACAGCCCGGACGGCACGGGGCGGATCGCCGAGGAGCTGGCCGAGAGCCACCCTGGCCGGGTCGAGGTGCTGCACCGCACCGTCAAGGACGGCCTGGGCCGTGCCTATGTCGCCGGGATGACCAGGGCCGTCGAGCGGGGCGCCGAGTACGTGCTCCAGATGGACGCGGACGGCAGCCACGCCGTGGCCTACGTGCCGCAGCTGATCGGCAGCGCCCTGGCCACCGGCGCCGGCTTCGTGGTCGGCAGCCGCTATGTGCCGGGTGGTCGGCTCGCCAGTGAGTGGGCCCCGCACCGGCGGCTGCTCTCCCGCTGGGCCAACCGCTACGTCGGCGCGGTGCTGCGCACCGGGCTGCGGGACGCCACCGCCGGCTTCGTGCTCTGGCACGCCGACGTGGTGCGCGCGCTCCGCCTGGAAGAGGTCCGCAGCAACGGGTACTGCTTCCAGGTCGAGCTGAAGTACGCGGCGGTGCGCGCCGGTTGCCCGGCCGTGGAGATCCCGATCCGCTTCGAGGAGCGCCGGCAGGGCGCCTCGAAGATGTCGGCCGGGGTGCAGCTGGAGGCGGCGGTGCTGCCCTGGCGGCTGCTGCTCGGCGACCTCGCCGCGGGTCGGACCGGGCGGGTGGGCGCCGTGATCCGTCCGGCCGCGCGCCGCCGGGCGGGGACTGACCGCCGGTGGCCCTGACCTCGTCGCGGTCTTCGGAGGGCGTGGACGAGCCGTCGGCGTCGCCCGGCGCGGGATCGCCGACGCCGCGCGCCGCGGCGCCCGCGCTGCTGGCGTACGCCGGGGTGCGGGCGACGGGGCTGATCCTGTTGGCGATCTGGGCGGCCGTCGAGGACCGGAGTCCCCACACGCTGCTGACCGCCCGCTGGGACTCGCTGTGGTACGCCAGGATCGCCGAGGGCGGCTACGGCTACGAGGTGCGGCTCGCGGACGGCGGCGTCCACTCCGACCTGGCGTTCTTCCCGCTGCTGCCGGCGCTGGAGCGGGCGGTCACCGCCGTCACCCCGCTCGGGGCGGGTGACGCGGGGCTGCTGGTCTCCCAGGTCGCCGCGCTGGCCGCCGCCTGGGGGATCTACGCCGTCACCGCGCTGGTCACCGGGCGGCGGGCGGCCGGCGTGCTGCTGGCGGCGCTGTGGGGCGCGTACCCGACGGCCTTCGTCCAGTCGATGGCGTACACCGAGACGCTGTTCACCGCGCTCGCCGCCTGGGCGCTGTACGCGGTGCTCACCGGGCGTTGGGTGTGGGCCGGCGCGCTGGCGCTCGCGGCCGGGCTGACCCGCCCCAGCGGCGCGGCCGTGGTGGCCGCCGTGTGGCTGCCGGCCGCCGTCCAGGTGTGGCGGGCGCGGCGGGCGTCGCCGCGGCTGCTGCTCGGCGTGGCGCTGGCGCCGCTCGGCTGGCTCGGCTACGTGGTCTACGTGGGGGTGCGGCGGGGCGGCCCGTTCGGCTACTTCGAGGTGCAGGCGGAGTGGGGCAACCGCTTCGACGGCGGTCTGGCGCTGCTCGGCTTCGTCTGGGAGAACCTGACGGGCAACGTGATCGGCGGGATCGGCCTGGCCGCCGCGCTGGCCCTGGTGGGCTGGCTGCTGTGGCTGTTGGCGCGGGGGCGGTGGCCGCTGGCGTTGCTGGTCTACACGGTCGTCGTGGTGGTCACCTCGCTGGTCGGCTCCGGCTACTTCGGCTCCCGGCCCCGGCTGATGATGCCGGCCTTCGCGCTGCTGCTGCCGGCGAGCATGGCGCTGCTGCGGCTGCCGCCCCGGCGGCGCGCGCTGGTGGTCGCGCTGGCGGCGCTGGCCTCCGGCTGCTACGGCGCGCTGACGCTACTCGGTCCAGGACCGCCGTAGCGCTCCGCGTGAGCGCTCCGCTGGAAAGCCGGGCGGGTGGCGGGTGGCCCGGCCCGGCGGCCGCGCCGAGGCGGCGCGGCCGCCGGCCGCGGCAGCCGCGCGCCGCGTCGCCGTCGACGACTGGGACGATCGCCTGTCGGCGGGGCCGCGTCGGCTCAGGCCGTGTGCTTGACGATCTCGCCGTCCACCAGCACCACCAGGCAGCCGCCCGCGGTGGCGCAGTACTCGACCGAGCCCTGCGAGGAGTGGTGCCGGGAGCGCAGCGTCCACTGCTCCCCGGAGCCCGGGGCCGGCCGGCCGCAGACCGGGCAGACGTCCTCCTCGGCCGCCGCGTCCGACGCCTCGGCGCGCGGCGTGTGGATCCTGACGGGCTCGGTGGTTCGGCGCCGCGACTGCGCGACGGCCCAGGCGCTGGCCGCCACCACCAGTGCGATCGCGCCGAGCTGACGGGCGCTCAGCCGCTCGTCGAGCAGCGCGAAGCCCACGGCCGCGCCGACCGCCGGGGTGAGCGACAGCAGCACGCCGAAGGTGCGGGCGTCCACCCGCCGCAGCACCACCATGTCCAGCGTGTAGGGGACGAGCGAGGACAGCACCGCCACCGCGAGCCCGGCGCCGAGCGCGTCGGGGTGCGCCACCACCGCGCCGCCGTCCACCACGGCCGCCACCGGGGCCAGGGCGCAGGCGCCGACCGCGAGCGCCAGGGCGAGCCCCGTCCAGTCCGAGAACACGGCCCCCACCTGCCTGTTGAGCAGCACGTACCCGGCCCGGCAGGCGCCGGCCAGCACGCCGAGGACCACCCCGGCGGCGGCCAGCGAGGCGCCGGGCGCGGCCAGCAGCAGCACCCCGGCGAGCGCCAGCAGCGCGGCCGACAGCTGCCCCGGGCGGCGCGAGAGGCCGACCGCGAGCGCCAGCGGGCCGAGCAGCTCCAGGGTGGCGGCCACCCCGATCGGCAGGCGTTCGAGGGCGCCGAAGTAGGCCACGTTCATCGTCGCCAGGACCAGGCCGAGCCCCACCACGGCCCGCCACTGGCGTGCGTCGAGGGCGCGCACCCGGGGCCGGGCGACGGCACACAGCACGAGGGCGGCGATGGTCAGCCGGAGCCCGGCCAGGGCCAGCGGACTGACCTGCTCGTAGGCGCCCTTGGCGACCGCGGCGCCGAGCTGGAGCGAGGTGATCTGTCCCAGTACCAGCAGGATGGTGCTCATGACGTCCAGCGTGATGTCATGGCCTTATGCAGTTCAACCATTACGGCGGCGAGGCCGCCCGGCTCGCCGCCGACCTCGTCAACCTCCCCGCCCCACCCACCCCCGACCAGCTCGAACCCCTGCTGGTCGCGCGGGACATCTCCCGCCCCAGGCTCGACGAGGCGGAGGCCGGGGACATCTGGAACTGGAGCCGCCGGCTCGCCCCCTGCTTCGGGCCGCAGGACACCACCCGGCGCTGCGAGACCATCAACGCGCTGCTGGCCGACGCCTCCAGCCGCCCCTACATCTCCCAACACGGCGGCCGTGACCCGCACCTGCACTACAGCTTCCCCGGCGCCGGGCCCGCCGCCCACATCCGCGCCGTCACCGCGGCCGGCCTCGCCTACGTCGTCTGCTTCGCCGCGCCCGAGCGCCTGGGCCGCTGCGCCCGCGCCAACTGCGGCCTCGCCTACGTGGACACCTCCCGCAACGGCCGGCGCGCCTACTGCTCCGTCCGCTGCTCCAACAACGACGCGGTCGCCCGCCACCGCGAGCAGCGGCGGCGGGCGACCGCCTGACAGCTCAGGGGGCGGTGCGCAACCAGCCGGCCCAGGCCGAGGTGATCATGTCCTCCAGCGAGCGGCTCGCGGTCCAGCCCAGGTGCTTGGCGGCCAGGTCGGGGCAGGCGACGATCCTGGCCGGGTCGCCCGGGCGGCGCGGGGCGGTCCTGGGGCGCAGCCGGGTGTGGCCGGTGATCTCGGCGACGGCGCGGATCAGTTGGCGGACCGAGACGCCCTCGCCGCGCGAGAGGTTGAGGGTCAGGTGGTCGGGGGTCGGCTGCTCGACCAGCGCCTGGGCGGCGGCCACGAAGGCGTCGGCCACGTCCTCGACGTGCACGAAGTCGCGCACGCAGGTGCCGTCCCCGGTCGGGTAGTCGTCGCCGAGGATCCGGGCCGGGGAGCCGGCGTGCAGGTACTCGAACGTCATCGGGAGCAGGCCGCGGCCCGCGGTGTCCGCCAGGTGCGGCGCCGCGGTGCCGGCGACGTTGACGCAGCGCAGGGCGGCGGTGTTGATGCCGTGGGCGCGGCCCGCGGCGCGCACCAGCCACTCGCCGGCGAGCTTGGTCTCGCCGTACGGGGTGGTCGGCAGGCAGGGGGCGTCCTCGGTGATCAGTTCCGTCTCGGGGGCGCCGTAGACCGCCGCCGATGAGCCGAACACGAAGCGGGGGACGCGGGCGCCGCGCACCGCCTCCAGCAGGATCTGGAGGCCGTGCAGGTTCTCCCGGTAGTACCGCAGCGGCTGGCGGACGGACTCGGCGGCGTCCTGGTGGCCGGCGAGGTGGACGACGGTGGTGACCCGGTGCTCGGTGAGGGTCCGGTCGAGCAGGCCGCGGTCGAGCACGGAGCCGCGCACCAGCGGGACGCCGTCGGGCAGCCGGGTGGTGTCGCCGGTGGAGAGGTCGTCGTAGACCGCGACGCTCTCGCCGGCCTGGGCCAGGGCACGCACCACGTGGGCGCCGACGTAGCCGGCGCCGCCGGTGATCAGATAGGACATGTGCTCACCTTTCTCGGGGCGTTGGGCTGCGGGGGAGGCGGCGTGACGGCGGCGCGTGGCGTGAGGGCGGCGGGGGACGGCACGGGCCGGCGGCACTCGTCGGGGACCACGGGCGGCACCCCGCGCCCGTCGAGGAAGAAGGCGCGCACCACGCGTTCCGCGGCGAAGCCGTCGTCGTAGGGGCAGAACCGGCGGCGGAACTCGGCGCGCAGCGCGGCCGAGCGCGGGTGGGTCCACAGCCACGGGCGGAGCAGGGCGGCGGCCAACTCCGGGAGGGTCCTGGTGACCGGTCCTGGGGCGACGGCGGGCAGGTCGAGGTAGGTGCCGTGGACGGCGCGGTACGCCTCCCAGTCGGGGATGTGGACGACGATCGGCCGGTCGAGGCCGGCGTAGTCGAAGAGCACGGGGGCGTAGTCGGTGACCAGCGCGTCGGCGGCCAGGCAGAGCCGCTCCAGCGGCGTGTCCGGGTGCTCCTCCGCGCTCAGCACGGCGAAGTCGGGGCCGAGTTCGCGGGCCAGTTCCAGGGTGTCGAGCGGCTGGCGCGGATAGCCCCGCGGGGCGGGGGCGTACAGCACGGCGCGCGCGCCCTCGGGCACGCCGAGGCGGGCGCGGACGTCCGCGACCTCCTCGGGGCGCGCCGTGTGGAAGAGGTCGGCGCGCGGTGAGCCGTACTCCAGGACCGTGTAGCCGGCCGGGAAGGCGGTCTGCCAGGCCAGGGTGGTGTGCCGGTTGGCCGACAGGCAGTGGTCCCAGCGGTCGATCTGGCGCAGCAGCGGGTCGAGTTCGCGGTCGGTGACGTCGAGGCCCTGGGGGGCGAGCGGGGTGCCGCGGTGGGTCTGGAGGCGCAGCTGGCCCCGGCGGTCGGCCAGCGTGGCGGGGAAGTCGGTGTTGGAGACCAGGTAGCGGGCGCGGGCCAGCGCCGTCCAGTAGCCGGCGGTGCCGGGGACAAGACGCTGGACGCCGGTGGGCAGCGGGTGCTCGGGGCCGGCCGCCCAGGCGGTACGGATGCCGGGGGCGAGCTCGCGCACCTTGGCCTCCAGGGCGGCCGGGTGGCAGGCGTAGCGCCGGTCGTGGGTGGTGAAGACGGCGAGCTGGGGATCGAGGGGCCGGTGCAGCTGGAGGCGGTAGTGCGCTCGGAGCGCGACGGCGCGCGCGCGAGCGGCGGCGGCGCGTACGCGGGCGCCCAGCACGCCGAGCGCGGCGCGGGTCCGGCGCGTCAGGCGCCGGGCGGCGGCGAGCAGCCGGTAGGCGTGCCGGCCGCGGAGCCTGGGCAGCGGGAGGCCGGCGCCGCGCCGGCCGCCGATAGCCGTGGCGCCGGCGGCCGCCCGGTGCCTGAGGCACAGCTCCCGGCAGGCGCGCAGGAAGGCGGCCCGGTCGGCGGCCGGCAGCGCGGTGCCCCGGTGGACGGCGGTCAGGTGCGCCACCATCCGGCGGTAGAGGGCGGCCCGCCAGCGGTCGGTGGGCAGCAGCGCGAAGGCCAGCTCGTACTGGCGCAGCACGTCCACGTGGCCGCTGCCCGCGCTCTCGGCCCGGCCGCCGTGCCGGCGCTCCCGGTGGTGCAGGCAGACCCGGTCGAGGACGGCGATGGAACCGGCGCCGGCCAGCGCCGGGTAGGCGAAAGGCACGTCCTGATAGTGGCCGGCGGGGAAGCGCAGGCCGAGACGGGTGACGAGGTCGCGGCGGTAGGCGCGGGCCCAGGCGATCGGCGGCAGGCCGAGCAGCTCGGGCCGGCCGGCGAGCGGGGTGGCCTCGGTCGGACGCGCGGTCAGCGTGCCGGGCGGGTCGGCGGGGGTGACCCGGCCGTGCCAGGCGAGGCGGGCGTGGCCGAACACCAGCAGCTCGGGGTCGCCGGTGGTGGTGATCCTGGCGTCGAGGGCGGCGAGCGAGCCGGGGGTCAGGACGTCGTCGCCGTCGAGGAACAGCAGGTAGTCGCCGGTGGCGCGGTCGATGCCGGCGTTGCGGGCCGGCCCTGGGCCCACGTTCCGGTCGAGCGTGATCACGGTGACGCGGGGGTCGGCGGCGGCGACGTCGGCGGCGATCTCGCCGCAGCCGTCGGGCGAGGCGTCGTCGACCACGATCAGCTCGACGTCCCGGAAGTCCTGGGAGAGCACGGACGTCAGGCAGGCCGGCAGGTACGCCTGGACTCGGAAGGCGGGCACGATGATGCTGAAGCGGGGCACGGCACCACATCCAGGTAGGGGATTGTCCGGACGATCTGACAATCTCTCTTCCGTACCGTCATCCCGGGGATGGTCCGAGGTGTCGCGCCCGCGATCCCACCGAACGGCGTAGCCGCCGGCCCGCGGGAAGCGGACCGGCGGCCACGAGGCGGCGGTGCGGGGACGGCGGTGCGGGGGCGGCGCTACTTCACCGCGCCCGACATCACGCCGGCCACGAACTGCCGCTGGAAGGCGAAGAAGATCGCCAGCGGGATCAGCATCGTGAGGAACGCGCCCGGCGCCAGCACGTCGAAGTTGCTGCCGAACTGCCGCATCTCCTGCTGGAGCGCCACCGTCATCGGCGGCGAACCCGCGTCCGCGAAGATCAGCGCCACCAGCATGTCGTTCCACACCCACATGAACTGGAAGATCGCCAGCGCCGCGATCGCCGGGCCGCCGAGCGGCAGCACCACCCGGGTGAAGAGCCGCAGCTCGCCCGCGCCGTCGAGCCGCGCCGCCTCAAGCAACTCGCGCGGGATGTCCGCGAAGAAGTTGCGCAGCAGGAAGATGGCGAACGGCAGGCCGAACGCGGAGTGGAAGATCACCACGCCCGGCGTCGTCTCGAAGATCCCCAGCGTGTTGAAGAGCCGGGCCACCGGCAGCAGCGCCACCTGCACCGGCACCACGAGCAGCGCCACCACCAGCAGGAACCAGTAGTCGCGGCCGGGGAAGTCCAGCCAGGCGAAGGCGTAGCCGGCCGCCGCGCCCAGCACGACCACCAGCACCGTGGAGGGCACGGTGATCGCGATCGTGGTCCAGATCGAGCTGGTGAAGGTGTCGTTGGAGAGCAGCGCGTCGTAGTTCTCGAACGTCCACTGCCCGGGATCGGTCAGCGCCTCCCACCAGCCCGTCGACGCGATGTCGCGCGGCGTGCGGAAGGAGGAGGCGAAGAGCCCCGCGGTCGGCAGCAGCCAGATCAGCGCGAGCACGACGAGCAGGACGCGCACGGCGCCGCTCGCGGCGAACGAGGCCAGCCGGGAGCCCAACGAGCGGGGCGGCGGGCCGGAGTCGGCGGCCGGGCCGGTGTCCTTCGCCGGCTCCGGCGCCTGCGCGGTCAAGGTGGTGGCGGTCACCGCTGGTTCTCCCGTCGCAGCCTTCTCAGGTTGAAGATGATCATCGGCACCACCAGCAGCAGCAACAGCACCGCGATCGCGCTGCCCAGGCCCTGGTCGGGCTCGGCGCCGAAGGCGGAGATGTAGAGCTGGAGCGCCAGCACGTTGGCGTCGGCCTGGCTGGAGCTGGGCGCGATGATGTAGACCAGATCGAAGATCTTCAGGACGTTGATCATCAGCGTCACCATCACCACGGCCAGCACCGGGGCGAGCAGCGGGACGGTGACCCGGCGGAACACCTGCCACTCGTTGGCGCCGTCGACGCGCGCCGCCTCCAGGGTCTCCCGGGGCACGCTGGCCAGGCCCGCGGCGATCAGCACCATCGCGAAGCCCGCCCACATCCACACGTAGGCGCCGATGATCGCCGGGGTGATCAGGTCGGGACCGAGCCAGCTCGCGCCGTTGTAGGGGGCGGCGAAGCTGTCGGCGGCCAGCCGCAGCTGGGCGCCGTCCGCCTGTTCTGCCGGCAGCGCGAAGGTGCCGTCGGCCGCCGTGTCCGCCTCGGCCACCACCTCGCCGTCCCGCACCGCCTCGACGGTGATGCCCGCGAGCGCGCGCTCCTCGCCGTCGATGGCGTTCCGCTCGCCGCCGCCACCCCGGGTGAAGTCCATCCACACCGTGCCGGTGACCTGCCCCGGGTCGCTCGCCGCGGTGGCGGCCGGCTCGGCGTCCGCCAGCTCCGGCTGGGGCACCGCGACCAGCGGCAGCAGCACCGGGGTGCCGGCCGAGACCGGCGCGTCCAGCAGGTAGGAGCCGTCCTCCTGCGCGGTGAGCGGCCCGCCGGGGCGCGGCTCGGCGTCCGGCCAGGACGAGGAGCCGACGAAGGTGTCGTGGACCGTGGTCAGCACGGCGTTGGCCAGGCCGCGCTCCGGGTTCTGCTCGTAGACCAGCCGGAAGATGATGCCGGAGGCCAGCATCGAGACCGCCATCGGCATGAACACCAGCAGCTTGAACGCCGTGGCCCAGCGGATGCGTTCGGTCAGCACCGCGAAGATCAGGCCCAGCGCGGTGGCCACCGTGGGCGCCAGGATGATCCAGATCAGGTTGTTGCGCAGCGCCGTCCTGGTCGCCTCGTTGGAGAAGATCTCCGTGAAGTTGTCGAGGCCGACGAACTCGTCGCCCGACGCGTCGAAGAAGCTGTACCAGATCGAGTACCCGATGGGGTAGAGGACCAGCGCGCCGAGCAGCAGCAGCGCCGGCAGCAGGAAGCTGGCTACCGCCCAGGGGCGGGCTCTGATCACCGCCTTGCCGGAAGCCATGAGATCTCCGTCCGTGATGAGTCGTCGTTGAAGCGTCGCGGCGTCGTCCGCCGGTCGGTTGCGGTCGGGGCCTCAGTCGCCATACGCCCTCGCCGCCTGCGACTCCAGGTACTGCTGGGCGCCCTCGATGTCGTCCGGGTTCCGCAGGAAGTTCTGCAGGCCCTGCCACATGCCCTGCCCGGTGGTGCCGCCGAAGGCCGCCGGCGTCTGGTCGGACAGGTCGAAGCGGAAGTCGTCGCCCGCCGAGATCAGCGCGTCCGCGATGCCCCGCTGCACGTCGTTGGGGTAGGCGGCGAGGTCGAGTGACCGGTTGGGGGAGACCATGCCGCCGCCCTCGGCCCAGATCCCGGCGGCGTCGGTGGAGGCGAGGAAGGCCAGCATCGCCTCCTGCGCCTCCGACGCCTCGCCGTCCGGCGCCACCGCGACCGCGGCGTCTCCCGCGCTCACCACCGGCGGGTCGCCCTCGCCGACCGCCGGGAACGGGAACACCAGCGCGTCCTCGCCGATCACCGCGTCCGTGGAGTCCGTGATGACGGCCCCGACGAAGTCGGCCTCGAAGACCATCGCGGCGTCCGGGATCTCCAGGTTGATGAAGGTCTGGGTGACGGAGGTCGGGAAGTCCGTCTGCAACGAGCCGCTGTTGCCGTTCGCCAGCAGCTGGTTGGCGCCGAACAGCTCGCCGAGCGTGGTCAGCGCGTCGGTGACCGTCTGGTCGGTCCACGGGATCTCGTGCGCGATCAGCTGGTCGTACGCCTCGGGGCCGGCCTGCGAGAGGTAGATGTTCTCGAACCAGTCGGTCAGCGTCCAGCCGTCGCCGCCGGCCACCGAGACCGGCGTGGTGCCCGACTCCCAGACCGTCCAGGCCGTGTCGACGAACTCGTCCCAGGTCGCCGGCGCCGAGACGCCCGCGTAGTCGAAGGCGGTCGAGCTGTACCAGACCAACGACTTGTTGGCGACCTTGACGTACACGCCGTACTGCTCGCCCTCGTGCTGGCCGACGGCCTGCCAACCCGGCGTGTAGTTGGCGTCCAGCTGCTCCTGGACGAGGTCGCCGACCGGGGCTATCCAGCCGTTCGCGGCGAACTCCCGCAGCACGCCGGGCTGCGGGACCATCACGATGTCGGGCGGCGCGCCACCCTCGATCTTGGAACTGACGAACTGCGAGACGTTGTCACCGCTCGGCACGAAGCTGACCGAGGCGCCGGTCAGCCGCTCGAACTCGTCCATCACGCGGAGGAAGTTGTCACGCTCCGCGCCCGTCCAGACCGCGGCGACCTCCAGGTTCTGCCCGCTGAGGTCCGGCAGCTCGATGGTCGACTGCCGGTTGCCCCGGTCCTCGCCCTCCTCACCGCCGCACGCGGTGAGCGTCGCAAGCGTCGAGAGCGTCAGCGCGGCCGCGGCCACGGCACGCGTGGACCCCCTGGTTCCTCCGGCCCCTCGCCGGGATTTCCGGCCTGAACCGTGCATGAACACAGCCTCACCCCTTCAGGTGCGGCAATGCGCCGAGCCGGCTGCAGGGCCTGCCACACCGCATGTCCTGTGGCGAATGTCCTACGCCCGGGAGGATGCCCGGGCAAGAGCAGACGGTAGACAAGTCGCCTTTGTGATCGGGATGTTATTGCCGTGCGCGAGATATGGTCCAGACAAGTCTGGATGCGTTCGCATGTGTGCATTCACAAGCTGACGGCATCGCCCGACGACGGCCGGCGCCGCCGACGCCGGCACGGCGGCCAGCACCGTCGCACCGGACATGGCCGACTCGCGCAGGGTTCGCATGAGTTTTCTCCGCCCCCTTCGCCGAGGGCGCGATCTTCACGACTCGGAGCGGTCAGACCAGCGTCGCGGTGGGGTGGTCCGTCTCCGCCGCGCGGGTGGCCGCGCTGGCGAGGAGGGCCACGTCCGTCGGGCCGTTGCCCAGCTCGCGGACGGGACGGGTGGTCGGCGGATCCCCGACGCGGGCCCAGTCGAGCCGGGTGACGGTGGGCCGCAGCGTCGCGGTGCGGGGGATGCGGCCGGTGACCCGGCCGGCCTGGAAGGCCGTCGCCGCGCCGGCCCGCCACAGCTCGCCGCGCCCGGGCGGCTGGCCGGCCAGCGAGATCCAGGCCGGGGCGCCGGCCGCCACCCGGCCGCCCGCCACGATCAGCCGGACGCCGAGGCGCCGGCCCTCGCCGGACACCGCGTCGAGCACCCGCAGCACCGAGCCGGCGGCCTGCCGCCCCGGCGCGCCGAGCGGCGGGGTCAGCAGGGCGTCGAAGTCGTCGACCAGCACCACCAGCCAGGGCAGCGGGTCGCTGCCGCGCGCCAGCATCGGCGGCAGGTCGTCCTCCACCGCCGGGCGCGGGGGGTGGACCCGGCGGGTCCTGGTGGGGGCGCGGCCGAAGTCGGCGTCGCCGAGCAGCGCGGCCCGCCGCTTGAGCTCCTCCCGCAGGGCCTGGGCGAAGGCTCGTATCCGCACCGGGTCGGTGGCCCCCACGTACGACGCGACGTGCGGCAGCTCGGCGCTCGGGCGCAGGCCCGCGCCCGCGCCCTCGACCAGCAGCAGGGACAGGTCGCGGGGGGAGAGCGCGCTCGCCAGCGAGGCGGCCAGCGTGTTCAGCAGCTCGG
Organism: Streptomyces sp. NPDC127098; assembly: GCF_042722465.1. NCBI lineage: Bacteria > Bacillati > Actinomycetota > Actinomycetes > Kitasatosporales > Streptomycetaceae > Streptomyces > Streptomyces sp. NPDC127098. The sequence goes on along the minus strand of NZ_JBHXFJ010000018.1, from coordinate 101,301 downwards.
TGCGGCCGGAGCCCGGGCCGCCGTCGACGGTCAGCGGGGCGGTCAGGTCGGCGAGCTCGACGGCCACCGGGCCCTCGACGCCCGCGCCGAGCACCAGCGGCAGGCCGGTGTGCCGGTGCCAGCGCTCCCGCAGCGTGCCGGGTGTGACCCGGGCCAGCTCGAGCGCGTCGAGCAGGCGACAGCTCTCGGGGAGCGGCGCGGCGGCCTGGCGCGGCGACCCGGCCGGCCGGCCCGCGGTCTCCTCGGTGACGGGCGCCAGCGCCCTGGCGAACCGCTCGGCCCAGGCCGCCGACACGGCGTCGGCGCCGGCGGCCGGGCTCTCCGCGCCGTCCGAGCCGATGAGCCGCAGCGAGGTGGCGACCGCGCCGGTGAGCAGGCCCACCGTGCCGCAGGCGCGGAAGAGCGGGGAGGCGGCCCTGGCGGCGGCCAGCGTCTGCGCCGTGGGCGAGGCCGGGGTGGCCGGTGGTGCCTCGGCGAGCACGATCAGATGGATGCCGGCGGCCGGCCCCGTTATCGCCAGGTGGGCGAGGGCCGCCCTGGCCTCGGGGCCGCCCGGGTCGCCGTCGACCAGCACCACGGTGCGGCGGCCGGCGAACGGCCGGGCGGTGAGCTCGGTCAGCTCCTGGATCCTGGCGGCCGCCTGCGCGGGCTCGAAGGCCAGCAGCAGCCGGCAGTCCTGGCCCCGGGCGGGGCGGGTGTGCGGGAGCCAGCCGAGCCAGGACCACTCGCTCGCCCGGCCTGGGGCGAGCACCACCAGTTCGAGCGCGCTCGGCGGGTGCAGCGCGGCCAGCTGGGCCAGGGCGGCCCTGGCGACGCCCGCCACCCGCTCCCGTGGCCCCGCCAGACCGAGCGAACCGGCCTCCGGCAGTGCCACGGTGACGGGTCTCGGGGTCGCGGCGCCGCGCTGCGCGGTGCCGAGCCGGACGCCGAACGCGTCCTGGTGGGTGGCGCCGCGCTCCCACAGCCGAGGGCCGGCCGCGGGGGCCCGGGGCGAGCCGAGAGCCGTCAGCAGCAGCGCCGCGAGGTCGGGCCAGCGCGCGTCGGCCGCCGCCGGCTCCGGGGCCGCGGTGCGGGCGGTCTCGGGCTCGGCCGGGGCGCCGGACTGCCACCGCCCGGCCAGGTCCTTCAGGCCGCGTCTGCGGGCCTGGGGCGCGCCGGGCGGTGCGGCGGGCGGGGGCGGCACCGCGCCCTCGACCTCGACCCTTATCAGCGACTCGCCGAGTCGCAGCAGGGCGCCCGGCGGCATCGGCACCGGGCCGCCGGTGACCGGCCGGCCGTCGAGCAGCGTGCCGTTGCGCGAGCCGAGGTCGGTGACCGTCACCCGGCCGCCGGGGTCGAGGGACACGGCGCAGTGGACGCGCGAGACGTCCGGGTCGTCGAGCGGGATGTCGGCCTCGGCCGAGCGCCCGATCCTGGCGACGCCGCCGCGCAGCAGGTGGACGCCGCCCGCGTCGGGGCCGGCCACGACCAGGAGCCTGCCGGGCACCGGCTCGTGGCCCGCGCCCTCGACCGGCTTGTGGAAGGCGAGCACGGCGCCGTCGACCAGGGGCGGCTGGCCGAGGACGGCGCGCCTCGGGTCGAGCCTGTGGTCCTCGCAGAAGACGGCGCCAGGCGTCGCGGAGCCGGGCGCGAGGGTCGCGGCCAGCGAGCCGAGCACGGCGGCGAGCGGGGTGTCGGCGGGGGCGGCGACCTGCACGTCGACGCCCGCGGCGGCGTCTCCGTGTCCGAGAACGGTCAACCTGATCTGAATCGGCATCGGCCCTCCCGGTCACCTCGCCAGCCCCGGCTGTCACGCGCCCGCTCGCACCAGTCGTCGCATCGGATGCTGATGCTGAAAGCATCCTCGCACCCGCCACTGACGGCGCGCCGCGCTCCCGACAGTTAGTGATCTTGATTGGCTGCTTCTGACCAGATTCCGACCAAGACTTCTGACCAAAACTGATCGGTGGCACCCACCGCGGCTCGTCGCGGCGGCGGAGGTGATCGTAAGGCCCGGCGGACCGTGGAACGCAACCAAGCGCCACGGGACGGCGTCCCCCCACGTGAGCCGGCCGTGGCCCAGGACCAGGACCGGCCGTGCGGACGGCGCCGCCCCTCCGCGGGCGGTCGCACTACAGTAGGGACCTCGAACCCGTCACCACCAGCGATGCACCAGGGAGCTCACGTGCGGCCGGTAGGCAGCAAATACCTGCTCGAGGAGCCCCTGGGGCGCGGTGCCACCGGCACCGTCTACCGGGGCCGCCAGCGCGAGTCCGCCGGGGACGAGGCGGCCGTGGCGGGACAGCCGGGCGAGCGGGTCGCCATCAAGGTCCTCAAGGAGGAGCTCGCCTCCGACCCCGACGTGGTGATGCGCTTCCTGCGCGAGCGCGCGGTGCTGCTGCGGCTCAGCGGGGACAACCACCAGAACATCGTCCGCACCCGCGACCTGGTGGTCGAGGGCGAGATGATAGCGCTGGTCATGGACCTGATCGACGGCCCCGACCTGCACCGCTACCTCTACGAGAACCGCCGGTTCTCGCCCGTGGCCGCGGCGCTGCTCACCGCCCAGATCGCCGACGCGCTGGCCGCCGCCCACGCCCGCGGCATCGTGCACCGCGACCTCAAGCCGGCCAACGTGCTGCTCGCCGGCGCCGACGACGAGAACGTGGCGCTACGGCCGATGCTCACCGACTTCGGCATCGCCAGGCTGGCCGACTCGCCCGGCGTCACCCGCGCCAGCGAGTTCGTCGGCACCCCGTCCTACGTCGCCCCCGAGTCCGCCGAGGGCCGCCCGCAGACCTCGGCCGTCGACGTCTACGCGGCCGGCATCGTGCTGTACGAGCTGGTCACCGGGCAGCCGCCGTTCGGCGGCGCGAGCACCCTGGAGATCCTCCGCCGGCACCTGAGCGACGAGCCCCGCAGGCCCGCCGGGCTGCCCGACCCGCTGTGGACCGTCATCGACTGCTGCCTGCGCAAGAGCCCTGACGAGCGGCCGAGCGCCGCCGCGCTGGCCCGCGCGCTGCGGACCGTCGCCGCCGGCATCGCGGAGAACGCGAGCCCCGAGCAGCGCACGGCCGCGCTCGGCGTCGCCGCGCTGCTCGCGCCGGACACCAACCCGGTCCAGGTGCCGGGCACGGGGATCAGCCCGCCGGGATCCGCCGAGCCCACCCAGGTGCTGCCCGGCGGCTCGGCCTCCGGCGGCGGCCCCGACCCCTTCGGCGCCACCAGCGTGCTCCCGCAGCACGGCGCGGGACCCGACCACGGCCAGGGCGGCGGTGGGCGCGACGACGACCTGTCGGCCACCCGGGCCATGCCGGCCCAGGGCGCGCCGCCGCCCGAGCCGCAGCTCCCGACAGCCTGGGGCGACCAGCTGCGGGCCGCCCGCGACCGCAACGAACCGACCAGGGTCCAGCCCGCCGAGCCGGCGCTCGACCCCCTGCAGCGCGCCCCGCAGCGGCGCCCCCAGCGCCGCCCGCAGCGCGTCGCGCCCCCGCCGCAGCAGCAGGGCCAGGGCGGGGCCTACGGCTACCCCGTGGCGCCGCCACCCCAGTACCAACAGCCGCAGCAGTACCAGCCGCAGCCCCAGCAGTACCAGCCGCAACCGCAGCGCTACCAGCCGCCGGTGCCGCCGCGCTACCAGGAGCCGGCCCCGCGCCGGAACGACGAGCCGCGCGGCCGGTCACGGAGCGCGAACCCCATGCGCATCCCGGGGCTCGGTTGCCTCAAGGGCTGCCTGTTCATGGTGCTGATCCTCGTCGTCATCTGTTTCCTGGTCTGGAACTTCACACCGCTTCAGGACTGGATTGCCGACGGCCGGAGTTTCTGGGACACCGTCACCGGGTGGTTCGACGACGTCCGGGAATGGCTGGGCCTGATCGAGGAGGCCAATCAGCAAGTCGAGGACATCCAGAACAGCGTCCCCGAATAATCGACGACCTCGGGGATTTATCGACTTCCGAGGGTGGAATTTCGTCCGGGCATGCCAATAAAACCGGGCAAGCCGGGCATGCGGTAGTCCCGTCACCTGACGGGGCGTCGTAGCCTCACGCCATGGCACGGAACATCGGCAGCCACTACACCGTCCACCGTGTGCTCGGCCGCGGCAGTGCCGGAACGGTGTGGCTCGGGGACGGGCCCGACGGCCCCGTGGCGATCAAGCTCCTGCGGGAGGACCTCGCCGCGGACCGCGACCTGGCCGAGCGCTTCGCCCACGAGCGGCACGCCCTGCTCGGACTCGAACACCCCAACATCGTCGGCGTCCGCGACCTGATCATCGCGGACTCGGGCGACACCCCCGACGGCCAGGAGGTCGCCCTGGTCATGGACCTGGTGCGCGGCCCCGACCTGCGCCGCCACCTGGAGCGCGAGCGCCGCCTCGCGCCGCGCGAGGCCGTGGCGATCACCGCGGCCGTCGCCAACGGCCTGGCCGTCGCGCACGCCGCCGGCATCGTGCACCGCGACGTCAAGCCCGAGAACATCCTGCTCGACACCCCCGAGGGCGGCCGGGTCGCGCTGCTCACCGACTTCGGCGTCGCCAAGCTGATCGACGAGCCGCGGCACGGCGGCAAGGGCGGCGTCGTCGGCACCCCCGACTACCTGGCCCCCGAGATCGTGGAGGGCCTGCCGCCCCGCGCGGCCGTGGACATCTACGCGCTGGTCACCGTCCTCTACGAGCTGCTGGCCGGCTTCACCCCCTTCGGCGGCGGCCACCCGGGCGCCGTGCTGCGCCGGCAGGTCACCGAGAAGGCCGCCGAGCTCCCCGGCATCCCGCGCGAGCTGTGGGAGCTGATCCAGCAGTGCCTCGCCAAGGCGCCGGCCTCCCGGCTGCGCGCCGCCGAACTGGCCTCCCGACTGCGCGAGTTGCTGCCGTCCCTGGAGGGGCTGCCGCCACTCGACATCGGCGACCCGGACGAGGACGCGGCGCCCGAGCCCGTCGAGGCGGAGGAGCCGATCGCGGCCCTGGCCGCCGCGGGCGGTGGCGGCGGTGGCGCGGGGCGGGTCGCCGTGCCGCTGGTCCGCGGCACCGCGCCCGACTCGGAGCGCGAGACCCACACCCGGATGCGGGTACCGGACGCGGAGGAGCTGGCCGGGGGCGCGCACGGCACCGCGCGCACCATCAGGACCGCCGGCGAGCGCCGGGCCGGCTCGGCCAGGAACGCCGCGGCCGCCCGCCGCCGCAGGCGGCTGGCGGTGACGGCCGCCGCCCTCGTGGGCGCCGCCGCGCTCGGCGGCTGGCTGCTGTTCTCCGGCGGCGACAGCAGCGACGGCGGTCTCGGCGAGCCGGCCGGCGGCCCACCCAGGGCGGATATCCAGCTCTCCGAGCCCGCGTAGCGGCCCCTCGGCGGGCGGCCACGCCGCTCGCCGACGGCGCGCGCCGCTGGCCGCGGCGCCCAGCCGTTACGCTGGACGTGTGGCAGTTGTCGATGTATCCGAAGCTCTGAAGTCTCTCGCCTCCACCATGGAGTCGATCGAGGCCGTCCTCGACCTGGACAGCCTGCGGGCCGAGGTCGCCTCGCTTGAGGAGCAGGCGGCCGCCCCCACCCTCTGGGACGACCCGGAGCACGCCCAGCAGGTCACCAGCAAGCTCTCCCTGCTCCAGGCCCAGGTGCGCAAGACCGAGGAGCTGCACGGCCGCATCGACGACCTCGAGGTGCTCTTCGAGCTCGCCGAGGCCGAGTCCGACGCGGACACCCGCAAGGAGGCCGAGGCCGAGCTGGCCGCCGTCCAGAAGGCGGTGGACGAGCTCGAGGTCCGCACCCTGCTCTCCGGCGAGTACGACCAGCGCGAGGCCATGGTCAGCATCAGGGCCGAGGCCGGCGGCGTGGACGCGGCCGACTTCGCGGAGCAGCTGCAGCGCATGTACCTGCGCTGGGCCGAGCGCAAGGGCTACCCGACCGAGGTGCTCGACACCTCCTTCGCGGAGGAGGCCGGCATCAAGTCGACCACCTTCACCGTCAAGGCCCCCTACGCCTACGGCACGCTCTCGGTCGAGCAGGGCACCCACCGCATGGTGCGGATCTCCCCGTTCGACAACCAGGGCCGCCGCCAGACCTCGTTCGCCGGCGTCGAGGTGCTGCCGGTGGTGGAGCAGACCGACCACATCGAGGTCCCGGAGAACGAGATCCGGGTGGACGTCTTCCGCTCCTCGGGCCCCGGCGGACAGTCCGTCAACACCACGGACTCGGCGGTCCGCATCACCCACCTGCCCACCGGCATCGTCGTCTCCTGTCAGAACGAGAAGTCCCAGATCCAGAACCGCGCGGCCGCGATGCGCGTGCTGCAGGCCCGGCTGCTCGCCCACCAACGGGCGCAGGAGCAGGCCAAGATGGACGCGCTCAAGGGCGACGGCGGCAACTCCTGGGGCAACCAGATGCGGAGCTACGTCCTCCAGCCGTACCAGATGGTCAAGGATCTTCGTACCGAACACGAAGTCGGAAACCCCCAGGGTGTTTTGGACGGGGATATCGACGACTTCCTGGAGGCGGGAATCCGCTGGCGGAAACAGCAGGAGAAGTAACCTTCACACAACTTTCTTGGCCCGCTCGGCATTTACCGGACATCCCGCTTGACGGGGGTCGTTTCAGCGGGAAAGCTGTTCGCCTGGCATGCCTATGTCCAGGGGTGCGTGTTGCGCAAGGGGCGCGTGAGAGGCTCGGTGCCCTCCGCGCCGGGCGCCGCCCTTGCGCAGGCTGCCCATGACAAGCGGGACATAGTCTGTACCGAACAGCTACAGGGGGTAGTGCATCTATGGCCAGTCCCAAGACACGCGCCAACATGGCGCGCGTCGCCGCGGCCGCCGTCTTCGCGGCGGGCGCCTCGCTCGCCGTCGTCGGCACGGCGTCCGCGGGTGAGCAGAGCAAGGACAGCTCGGCGCCGACCGCCCAGGACGCCGCCATCCTCGGCGTCGCAGAGGGCGCCGACGGTGCCATTCTCGGCCTGACCGAGGGCAACGACGGTGGCGCGGACGACGGCGGTGCCGATGACGGTGGCGCGGACGACGGCGGTGCTGACGACGGTGGCGCCGATGACGGCGGTGCTGACGACGGTGGCGCGGACGACGGCGGTGCCGATGACGGTGGCGCCGATGACGGCGGTGCCGATGACGGTGGCGCGGACGACGGCGGTGCCGATGACGGTGGCGCGGACGACGGCGGTGCTGACGACGGTGGCGCGGACGACGGCGGTGCCGATGACGGTGGCGCCGATGACGGTGGCGCGGACGACGGTGGCGCGGACGACGGCGGTGCCGATGACGGTGGCGCCGACGACGGCGGCGCGGCCAACGGCGCTGACGGTGGCAGCCCCGAGGGTGTCGCCGAGGGCGCCGGCGGTCCGCAGCCCGACTCCGAGGGTGCCACCTCGCCGATCGAGCAGAACGACCCGACCGAGCAGCTGACCGAGGAGGAGGCCGAGGCCGTCCCCAGCGGCAACGGCGAGCTGGCCGAGACCGGCGCCTCCATGAACGAGACGCTGCTGATCATCGGCGCCGCGACCATGATCGCGGGCGGCGTGGCCTTCCGCTACCTGCCGCGGCTGATCACCAAGAACGGTGGTGCGGCCGCCGCCTGACCAGCCAGGTCACGGCGCGCGTACACCACGTAACACCACGCACATCAGAACGGGCCCGGGGCGGCAGCGCCGCCCCGGGCCCGCTCGTTGGAGTCCCGGGCTCCGGCCCGCTCAGGCGGGCCTGGCGACCAGCAGCAGCACGGCCACCAGTGCCAGCAGCAGGGCGACGAGACCGGCGGGGCTGCCGAGCGCGCCCCACGGGCCACGCTCCGCGCGCAGCCGCGCGAGCTCGGCCCGGCAGACGGCGCAACGGCCCTCGCTGACCCGCCCCGCGCAGTTGGCGCACACCAGCCAGTCGGCGGTCATGCGATCGTCTCCTCTCATCTCCCCCTGCTCCCTACTGTGCCAGGGTCCGTACGGAAACGCAGAAGCCCGACCGGATCCGGGCCGGATCCCGCCGGGGACCGGCCTGGAAACAGGACCCCGATCCACCCAACGGGAGCGAAACCGGCAAAAGCGGATGGCCTGGGACGCCGCCTGCGGACCACGTGCCGCTTCGCGTATGGTCTGCCCCAGCGACGGGGAGCCCCCCGCATGTACCCCATCCCGACATGGTGTAACCGTGATCCGATTCGACAACGTCTCCAAGACGTACCCGAAGCAGAACGCGCCGGCCCTCAACAACGTGTCCCTCGAGGTCGAACGCGGCGAGTTCGTCTTCCTGGTGGGCTCCTCCGGCTCCGGCAAGTCCACCTTCCTGCGGCTGCTGCTGCGCGAGGAGCGCGCCAGTCACGGCTCGGTGCACGTGCTCGGCAAGGACCTAGGCCGGCTCTCCAACTGGAAGATCCCCCAGATGCGCCGCCAACTCGGCACCGTGTTCCAGGACTTCCGGCTGCTGCCGAACAAGACGGTGGGCGAGAACGTCGCCTTCGCGCTCGAGGTCATCGGCAAGCCCCGCGGGCAGATCCGCAAGACCGTGCCGGAGGTCCTCGAACTCGTCGGCCTCGGCGGCAAGGAGGAGCGGATGCCGGGTGAGCTCTCCGGCGGTGAGCAGCAACGCGTCGCCATCGCACGGGCGTTCGTCAACCGGCCGATGCTGCTGATCGCGGACGAGCCGACCGGCAACCTGGACCCGCAGACCTCGGTCGGCATCATGAAGCTCCTGGACCGCATCAACCGCACCGGCACGACCGTCGTCATGGCCACCCACGACGCGCAGATCGTGGACCAGATGCGCAAGCGCGTCATCGAGCTCGAGAAGGGCCGTCTCGTCCGCGACCAGACCCGCGGCGTCTACGGCTACCAGCACTGACCCCGGCCTGAGCCCCGACTGAAAGGACGCCATGCGCGCCCACTTCGTCCTGTCGGAGATCGGCGTCGGTCTCCGCCGCAATCTGACGATGACCTTCGCGGTGATCGTGTCGGTCGCCCTCTCGCTGTCCCTGCTCGGCGGCTCGCTGCTGACCAACCAGCAGGTCAACAGCATGAAGGACTTCTGGTACGACCGGGTCGAGGTGTCGATATTCCTCTGCAACGAGAACGACGCCCAGACCGACCCCGCCTGCGCCCGCGGCGCGGTCACCGAGGACCAGAAGGAGCAACTGCTGGCGGAGCTCGAGGAGCTGGAGCTCGTCGAGGACGTCTTCTACGAGTCGGCCGACGAGGCGTACACGCACTACCAGGAGCAGCAGGCCGACTCGCCGATCGCCGCCGTGGTCACCCCGGACCAGATGCAGGAGTCGTACCGCGTCAAGCTGACCGACCCGACCCAGTACGACGTCGTGTCCTCGGCGTTCGCGGGCCGGGAGGGCGTGCAGTCGGTGCAGGACCAGCGCTCGACGCTGGAGAACCTGTTCGACCTGCTCAACGGCGTCAACTACGCGGCGCTCGGGCTGATGGCGCTGATGCTGGTGGTGGCGATGCTGCTGATCGTGAACACGGTGCGGGTCTCGGCGTTCAGCCGTCGCCGGGAGACCGGGATCATGCGGCTGGTCGGCGCGTCCAGCCTCTACATCCAGCTGCCGTTCATCCTGGAGGCGGCGATCGCCGGCCTGCTCGGCGGGTTGTTCGCCTGTGTGCTGATCGTGGGCGTCAAGTACTTCGCGATCAACAACTTCCTGGCCGAGCAGATCCCGCTGATCAACTTCATCGGCTGGGACGCGGTGCTCTCGGTGCTGCCGTTGGTGCTGGTGGTGAGCGCGCTGATGCCCTCCCTGGCGGCCTTCTTCGCGCTCCGCAAGTACCTGCGCGTGTAGGGCGCGTGTGATTTATCACCGTGACGTGCGCCCGGACGTACCGGGTGAAACTCCCGTGCGCCCCCTGGGTGTGTCCTACACTCCGCACCATGTCACGTCCGTGTCACGGAGTTTCGTTTGGGCCGCGGGGCGGGGGTGCCGCCGCCAGGCGGGGGACCGCCCTGGCGTGCGTCTTCGCCGGGGTGCTCGTGACGGGCGCCGCCACCGGCTCCTGGCCGGAGGCGGCGGGCTCCGGCCAGCCGGTGCCGGCCGCCGGGCCGGTCCCGGAGCGGGCCGAGGCGCTCGACGACGCCGGCGAGTTGGTGAGCCGTAGCGGCGACCGCTGGGCGAGCGCCTACTCGGCGGAGGAGTACCAGTCGGTCCGGCTGAACCTGGCCGGCGAGTACGTCGGCACGGGGATAGCGGTGATCAGCACCGCCGAGGGCCGGATCGTGGTCAGCGAGGTGCACCCGGGCAGCCCGGCCGAGCGCGCCGGCGTCCGGGCCGGCGACGAACTGGTCACCATCGACGGCGTGCCGCTCACCGGCCGCCCGGTCACCGACGCCGTGAGCCGGCTGCGCGGCAGCGCGGGCCCCGAGCCGGCGCCCGCCGGCAGCACGGTGCTGCTCGGCGTCGAGCGGGACGACCTGGTCACCACGGTGCGGGTGGAGCGCGCCCGGCTGACCGCCCGCCCGGTCACCGTCACCCGCGACGAGCCCGGCGTCACCAGGATCCACGTCAGCTCCTTCGTCGAGGGCTCGGGCGAGCTGGTCCGGGCCGCGGCACACAGCGCGCCGCCGGAGGACGGCATCGTGCTCGACCTGCGCGGGAACACCGGCGGACTGCTCACCGAGGCCGCCGCCGCGGCCTCCGTCTTCCTGGACGGCGGCCTGGTCGCCACCTACGACGTGCGGGGCGAGCAGAACGCGCTGCACGCCGAGCCCGGCGGCGACACGGCGACGCCCCTGGTGGTGCTGGTGGACGGCGGCACCATGAGCTCGGCCGAGATGCTGACCGGCGCCCTCCAGGACCGCAACCGCGCGGTGATCGTCGGCACCCCGACCTTCGGCAAGGGCACCGTGCAGATGCCGGACGTGCAGCCGGACGGCTCGGTGGCCGAGCTGACCGTGGGCCGCTACGCCACCCCGTCGGGCCGCACGGTCGGCTCCGAGGGACTCGTGCCCGACCTGCTCGTCGGCCCCGGCGAGGACGCCGAGGAGCGGGCGGAAAACGTGCTCGGCGGTCTGGCGGCCGGCCGGTAGACTCGGCTGGTCATGGCAAAGGAAACGGGGCGCAAGCTGATCGCGCAGAACAAGAAGGCGCGGCACGACTATCACGTTCTGGACACGTACGAATGCGGTCTGGTACTGACCGGCACCGAGGTGAAGTCGCTGCGCCAGGGCCGCGCGTCCCTCGTCGACGGTTTCGGTCAGATCGACGGCGGCGAGGTGTGGCTGCACAACGTGCACATCCCCGAGTACGCGCAGGGCACCTGGACCAACCACAGCGCCCGGCGGAAGCGGAAGCTGCTGATGCACCGCGGGGAGATCGACAAGCTGGTCGGCCGGATCCAGGAGACGGGCCTGACGCTGGTGCCGCTCTCCCTCTACTTCCTGAACGGACGCGCCAAGGTCGAGCTCGCCCTGGCGCGGGGCAAGCGGGACTACGACAAGCGGCAGACGCTGCGGGAGAAGCAGGACCGCCGGGAGGCGGAGCGCGTCGTCTCGGCGGCTCGCCGCAGGCAGCGCGCGTGACGTATCATGGCAGAGACGCGGCCGGGAGCGGTCGTGGTGTTTGTTAACTCAACATGGGGATGATCGGTTTCGACAGCGGATGTCGAAGTAGGGGAAGCGAGCCGAGGAAGCGCGGCAATGATCTCGTTAACCATGTGCCGTGAAAAAATAATCGCCAATAACAAGCGCGATTCCTTCGCCCTCGCTGCCTGAGCAGCGACTCGCGAAGTGTCAGCCCGGGCCTGTTCCCGTCCCGGTGTCTGGCATCAGCTAGGGAACTCACCTGTTAGCTCCGGTCGCGGGAGCTAAGGGGACACCAAACAGCGACTGAGCCCGTCGGAGACTTGTCCGCGTGATCTCCGGGGCTGAGAAAATCAGAGCGGACTGCGCTCGGAGAAGCCCTCCTTCTGCTTCGTTGGACGCGGGTTCGATTCCCGCCATCTCCACTCCGTCGACAGGCGACGTGTGCCACGCGCTCCGCGGGTGGCCGCGTCGCCTTCGTCGTTCCAGGCCACGTCGTCTTTGTCGTTTCTGCTCGGCTTGGCCCGGGTGGCGGCGGTAGGGTGCGCGCCATGGGGAACAGTGCACCGGGGTGGGACCCGCAGCGGCAGCCGGCGAGTTGGCGGTCTCATCGAAGCGTGGTGATAGGTGGCGCCGTGCTGGTCACGGTGTTGGCGGTGGTCGCGGTGCTCGTGCTCCGTGGCGTGGACGGCGACGGCCGCTCCGACCAGGCGCGGGACGGTGCGGACGCCTTCCTGCGGGCCTGGGCCGACGGTGACCTGGCGCGGGCCGCGTCGCTCACCGACGATCCGGAGGGCGCGCGTTCGTTGCTCGACTCGGTGGCGGAGAACATGGGCTCCGAGGAGACGGTGCTGGAGGTCGCCGGCGAGGCCGAGGCGGTCGAGGACGCGGACGAGGCGATGCGGGTGCCGTTCACCGCGACGTTCACCCTGGGAGAGCTGGGCGACTGGTCGTACGACTCGGCCGCGGTGATGGTGCCGGGCGAGGAGGACCGTTGGCTGGTGCGCTGGGAACCCGCCGTCGTCCACCCGCGGTTGGGGGAGGGGCAGACGCTGGTCCTCACCACCGAGGAGCCCGAGCGGGCCCCCATACTCGCGGCCGACGGCAGCCAGTTGGCCGGCCCGTCGACCGTGTGGGACATCAGCATCTGGCCCGCGATGCTCAGCGATCCCACGGCGGCGTACGAGGCGATCGACGCGCTGGACGTGGGGGTCGACACCGAGGCGCTGGCCGACCGGGTGGCCGCGGCCGAGCCGGACCAGGCGGTGCCGGTGGTGACCCTGCGGGACGCCGACTACCAGGAGCACGCCGGGGAGTTGGGGGCCGTGCCCGGGATCCAGGTCCAGGAGGACACCAGGCCGCTGGCGCACGCGGCCAGGTCGCTGGTCGGGGGCCTCGACCCCGAGTCCGGCGCCGGCTCCTCGGGGCTGCAGCAGCGCTACGACGAGCAGCTGGCCGGCACCCCCGCCTCCGCGGTGGTGATCGCCGACCGAGAGTCGGGCGAGGCCGTCGACACCCTCTACGAGCAGGAGGGCGGCGAGGCCGGCAGCCCGGTGGAGACCACGATCGACCCCGAGGTGCAGGCCGCGGCCGAGGAGGCGCTCGACGACCTCGGGCGGGCCGGCTCGATCGTCGCGATACGGCCGTCGTCAGGCGAGGTGTTGGCCGCCGCCGACTGGCCGCTCGACGGGTTCAACCGGTCCCTCCAGGGGCAGTTGGCGCCCGGCTCCACCTTCAAGGTGGTGACGGCGGCCGCGCTGCTCGAAGCCGGGGTGACGCCGGACGACCGTCTCGGCTGCCCCCGTGAGGTCACCGTGAACGGCCAGGCCTTCGAGAACCAGAACGAGTTCGAGCTCGGGCCCGAGACGACCCTGCGTGAGGCGTTCACCGAGTCCTGCAACACGGCGTTCATCGGCAACCGGGACCGCTTCGAGGACGACACCCTCAACCGGACGGCGCGGGCCTTCGGCATAGGCGAGGAGTGGAGCGTGGGCGCCGTCACCTTCGACGGCAGCGTGCCGGTCGCCGACGACGAGAACGCGCTGGCCGCGTCGCTGATCGGGCAGGGCCAGGTGCAGGCCAGCCCGCTGGTGATGGCCTCGGTGGCGGCCACCGTGGCGGACGGAACGTTCCGCCAGCCGCTGCTGGTCCCGGCGGCCGTGGAGGAGCCGTACCAGGCGGACACCGAGCTGTCCGAGTCCACGGTCGCGGCGCTCCGCACGATGATGCGGGCCACCGTGACGGAGGGCAGCGCCTCGGCGCTGGACGGCGTGCCGGGCGAGCCGCACGGCAAGACCGGGACGGCCGAGTACCGGGCGGAGGACGGCGAGCTGTCGACCAACGCGTGGATGATCGGCTTCCTCGGCGAGGGCGACCTGGCGTTCGCGGTGGTGCTCGAGGACGGCGGCTCGGGCGGCCGCGACGCCGGGCCGCTGGCCGCGGCCTTCCTCACGGCGCTGTAGCCGCTCACTCGTCCGCCCGCCGGCGGAGCCGGGGTGTCCCGCGCCCGGCTCGCCGGCCGGCGGACGACGGCCGGCGGCGTCGCGGGTGCGCTTGCGCGGCGGGTGGGCGGGTGTCGTCCAGGGCCGAGGGGAGGGCGGCGATCAGGGTGCCGCCGGTGAGGGCGAAGAGCATGGTCGGCATGGCATCCACCCTCGCCAAGGGCGAGGCGCCGCGTCCAACACCTGATCAGCGCCCATTCACGCGCCCCTGTTGTGAATCGGCTGAGGCGCGTGAGAATGGTCCTCGTGCACCACGAGACCGATCCCCGACTGCTGCGCGCGTTCGTCACGGTGGCCGAGGAACTGCACTTCACCCGGGCCGCCGGCCGGCTCTTCGTGGCGCAGCAGGCGCTCAGCCGGGACATCAGGCGGCTGGAACGCGAGTGGGGGACGGCCCTCTTCGACCGGAGCACCCGGCACGTCGCCCTCACCCGGGAGGGGGAGCGCCTGCTGCCGCACGCGCGCCGTGTGCTGGCGGCGTACGACGGGCTCGGCGCCGCCGTGGCGGCCGGTGGCGACCGGCCACTGGTGGTGGACGTGGCGGCGCGGGTCGCCACCGGGCAGCGGGTGCTCGACGAGGCGCGGCTGATCGCGCCCGAGCTCGAGTTCGTCGCCCGCTACCACAGCGGCCTCGCCAGGGCGGCGGCCGAGATCGCCGACGGCCGGCTCGACGTGTCGTTCGGCCGGGTGGCCGGCCTCGCCCCGGCCGTGCGGTCCTGGCTCGCGCACCGGCTGATCCGCTTCGAGCGGGTGGCCGTGCTGCTGCCGGGCGACCACCGGCTGGCCGCGCTGCCCCGGGTGCCGCTCGCCGAACTGGCGGGCGAGACGCTGTACGCGGCGGCGGGCAACGAGGAGACCACCGAGTGGACCGACTACGCCCGGAGCCTCTTCGCCGGGCGCGGCATCCATCTCGCGCCGCCGTTCCCGAAGATCGAGGGCGAGGCCGAGTTCGGCCGGGTCGTGCGCAGGCAGGGCTGGTCCGTGCTGGCCAGCACGGAGTTCGTCGGCGTACCGGGCATGGTGCTGCGACCGCTCGTCGAACCCGTGCCGCTCTCCCCGGTCTCCATGGTGTGGCGGCGCGGGCCGCACCACCCGGGGCTCGACGCGCTCACCGCGGCCGCCCGCGACCTGGGCGGCCGCGGCTCCTGGTTGGAACGCCCGGCCGGCTCCTGGCTGCCGGAGGCCGACCGCGGGCTCTACGCCTCCGCCGGGTCCTGAACGGTCAGCCAGCCCAACTCGGCCGCCCGCACCCCCGCCTGGAAGCGGTTGGTGGCGCCGAGCCGCGCCATCAGCTGCGCCACCGTCCGGCTCACCGACCGCTGGGAGACGCCGAGCCGCAGGGCGATGTCGTCGTTGGTGCGGCCGGTCGCCATGAGCAGCAGCACCTCGCGCTCGACGCCCACCGGCTCGGTGTCCGGCGCCGCCACGTCGGGCTCGACGAAGTCCCGGCCGTCCTCCCAGCACTGTTCGAAGACCTGGCACAGGAAGCTCAGCACCGAGGGGTCCCGGACGATGGCCGCGCCCGCCGCCGTGTCCAGCGGGTCGAGCGGCAGCACCACGCAGTCCCGGTCGTAGATCAGCATGCGGGACGGCAGCGTGCCGGTGCTGCGCACCGACCCGCCGGCGGTGGTCAGCCGCTCCACGTACTGCACGGTGTTGCGGTGGCGGCGGGCGCTGTGCTGGAACAGCGACCGCATGGTGATGCCGCGCGACAGCAACTCCATGTCGAGCGGCGCGGCCGCCCGGACGGCCGCGTCGGTCACGCCGCCACCCGGTTGCATGGAGTCCAACGAGGTGGTGCAGGTGCGGCCCAGGTCGTCGATCACCGCGCGGACGTTCTCTATCCCCTCGACCACCTCGATGCTGCTCTTGGCCGAGCGCATGCTGCGGGCTTCCAGGTAGTCGCCGGAGAGCGCGTGCAACTGCTCCCTGGTGGCCGCCATCGCGATCCGCTGCTGGAGGATGTCGCGCTCCAACGGGGCGAGCAGCGCCTCCGCCGCGCTCTCCGGGCTGATCGCCACCCAGCCGCCGCTCGGCGAGCGCTGCAACAGGCCGAGCTGGGAGAGCTTCTTCTCGGCCCGGCTGACCTGCTCCCGGTCGAGACCGGCCCGCGCCGCCAACTGGCTGACCAGGTCGGTGGGATGGGTGACCCGCAGCTGGTACACGCGGACGGTCGCCGCGTCGATCTCCTCCTCGTCGCCCAGCACGGCGCCGGCCTCGCCGAGCAGCGGGTCGTCGACGGCGTCGGCATCGCCGTCGCCGACGGCGTCGCCCGTCTGTGTCGTGCTCACATCCATCGTCCGCACCCCTTCCCGTCGGAGTGGTCGTGTCAGGACAGCCAGCCGTTGAGCGCGGCCCGCGCGCCCGCCTGGAACCGGCTCTCGGCGCCGAGGCGCTCCATCAGGCGGGCGACGATCCGGCTGACGGACCGGGGCGACATGCCCAACTGGTGGGCGATCGCCTCGTCCTTCTTGCCCGCCGCCATCAGCAGCAGCACCTCGCGCTCGACACCGGTCGGCACGGGGCCCGTGCGCTGCTCCTCGGCGAAGTCCAACGCCCGGTCCCAGTAGTGCTCGAAGAGCTGCTTGAGGAACTTGAGCACCGCGGGATCGCGCACCAGGGCGGCGCCGCCCGCCGTGTTCAGGGGGTCGAGCGGCAGCACCGCGCAGTCGTCGTAGATCAGCATCCGGGACGGCAACACGGCGGTGCTGCGCACCTGGCCGCCCTCGCTGGCGAGGGTGGCCGCGTAGACGGTGGTGGCACGGTGGCCGCGCGCCGAGTGCTGGAAGATCGAGCGGATCCGGATGCCACGGGAGAGGAGCTCGCGGTCCACGGCCAGCGCGGCGCGGAGGGCGTCGTCGGTCTGTGGGCCGCCGTACACCAGCGCGTCAAGGGACTTGGCGCAGGTGCGGCCCAGGTCGTCGATGACGGCGCGGATGTTGTCGATGCCCTCGACGATCTCGATGCTGCTCTTGGCCGAGCGCATGCTGCGGGCCTCGAGGTAGTCGCCGGAGAGCGCGTGCAGCCTGGCCCTGGTCGCCGCCATCGCGATGCGTCGTTGGAGAATGTCCTGTTCCATCGGCGCGAGGAGCGCGTCGGCGGCGCTCTCGGGACTGATGGCCACCCGGCCGCCGCTCGGGGACGGCCGCAACAGGCCCAACTCGGCAAGCTGGAACTCCGCGTCCTTCACTTGCTCCGGTGTAAGACCAGCACGAACGGCAATCCATTCAACGGAGTTGGTGGGGTGAGTCACGCGGAGCCGGTAAACTCGGGCGGCCGCTGCGTCTATTTTGCCGGATTCGCTCACGATCTTCTTCCTCGAACGACATCGGCCAGCCCCTTGGCGTCAACTTGACAGGCGAGATGATGCCACAGCGATTCTATCGACTTCGCCGTGAATGCTCGTGAGCATGATTGGGCCAGCATGCCACTCATGTTCGCCTATGTGGACACGGAAGAGGGATCCCGTGAAGAAGTTTGTTCTCAGCGTTCTCGCCGCCTTCGCGATCGCGGCGGTGTCCGGTGGGGTCGCCACGGCTCAGGACGCGAGTGCCGGACAGAACGAGACCCTCGGCAGCGTCTGGGGCTGATGCGCGACTCGCGGGGAGCCCGGCACCTCGGCCGGTGACGCGGTCGACCTGGAAGTGGACGTGGACGTGGACTCGAACCTCGGATCTCGTGGACTCAAGGAGGCGGCACGATGACGCCCCAGTCACCGATGGCGGTTCTGCTCAGCCCGCGCCCTGCGGTGGTCGAGGCGGCCCGCCGGGTCGGCGCCCGCACCCTGGTGTTGGCACCCGACCTGTCACGACCGGGAGTTCGGGAGGCCGTCGCCCTCGCCGACCAGGCGATCACGGTCGACTGGACCGACCACCCCCAACTGATGATGGCCATCGGCCATCTCACCAACCTTCCTGCCAGGGCTGCTGTGTTCGGCTTCACCGAGGCCAGCGCCCTGATCGCCGCCCGGGCGAACGAAGCGCTCCGCTTCCCGGGCAACCCCCATGCGGCCGTCGCGTACCTCACGGACAAGGCGGCCTTGCGCGGCAGGGTCAACCAGCTCACCGGTGCCCCCGTCCGGTTCGAGCACTGTGACCGTGCCGCGCATCTGGTGGCCGTCGCCGAGCGCGTCGGCTTCCCGTGCGTGGCCAAGCCGCGCACCGGCTCGGGCGGCCAGGACGTGCATCTGCTGCGCAGCGTGGCGGACGCGTCGGACCTGGCCGCCCAGCTGGCGGGCGAACCCGCCCTGATCGTCGAGGAGTTCCTCGACGGCCCGGAGTTCAGCGTCGAGGCGCACTCGCGGTCAGGCGAGCACACGGTCCTGGCCGTCACGAGGAAGTACGGCCCCCGCGACCTCGTGGGAGCCGACATCACGGAGTACCAGCGGACGACCGGCTACGACATGCCGGCCGATCTGGACGAGGACACGCGGGAGCGGATCCACCGACTGGTCGTCGCCACGCTCAACTCGGCGGGCCAGCGCAACGGACTCTCGCAGACCGAGGTCATCGTCACCGCCGAGGGGCCGCGGCTCATCGAGTCGCACGCCCACCCGGGGGCCACCGAGGTGCACGACCTGCTGCGGCTGGCCACCGGGACCGACCTGATCGCGCTCAGCGTCGCCAGCGCGCTCGGACTGCCGCTGCCGGAGCCCGACTTCGTCGAGCCGCGGTGTGCCGGCATCCGGTTCCTGCGGCTGCCGCCCGGCCATTTCGAGGCGGTGGAGGGGATCGCGGAGGCACGGGCGCTCGCCGGGGTGCGGGAGCTGGAGATCGCGGTTCCCGTGGGGAGTCATGTTCCGGAGGCCACCAGCCGGGTCGCCGGACATGGCTACGTCACGGCGGTCGCCGACAGCCCTCAGGAGCTGGAGGCAGTGCTGCGCAAGGCGCTCGACACGCTGCGGCCCGTGGTGCTGCCCGCTCCGGAGCCGGAACCCGGGCCGTCCGTGCTGGCCGGGGTGATGGCCCGGGAGATCCCACGTGCCGACGTGCCGCGGGACATGCTGAGGGAGGCAGTGAAGGAGGAGGAGCACACTGCGGCCTGAGCTGTTCCCCGCGCTGGTCCCGCCCCGGACCCCGGCCCCACGGACAGACCTCCTCCTGCCCCTCGGGCGCACCTACTTCGTCGTGGAACGCCGTGACGCCCTCGGCGCCGTCGAACAACGCGGCGTCGTGGGCGCGTTGGGCCTGCACGGCGTGGAGACCGGGCACGTGCTGCGGCACCAGCAGGTCGCCGAGTCGGCCGTGCGCAACCAGGTCGGGCTCCTCGAACAGACCGACGCGCCGGTCGAGCCGTTACTGCTGGCCGCGACCGATCTCGGCTCTTTCCAGCAGTGCGTGGACGAGACGGTCAAGGGGCCGCCGGTCCGCGAACTCCCCACCCCGGAGGGCGGCACCCAGCTGCTGTGGGCGTGCGACCAGGCGTGGACCGACGTGCCCCCCGCCCTGCCGCCGGTGCTGCTCGCCGACGGCCACCACCGGCTCGAGGCCGCCAGGCGGCTGCGCCGGGCCGAGCCCGGCTCGGCGGCCGGCCGGCTGCCGGCGCTGGTCGTCGACCACCGCCGCTACCCGCTGACCCTCTCCGCCACGCACCGGGCGGTGCCCGGCCTCGACCTCGGCCGCGCGGTGGCCACGGCGGCCCGGGTCGCGCGGGTCGCCGAGCTGCCGGCCGGCGCGCGGCTCGCACCGCGCAACGGCACCTTCGTGCTGACCGGTGGCGGCCGGGCGTGGGAGGTCTCCGAGGTGTCGCCGGCGACGATGGCCGGTCGGCTGCGGTTCGTGCCCCCGGAGTGGGTGGAGCTGCCGGCGGCGATCAGCGACCACGTGCTGATCCCCGCGCTCTGCGAGGACCAGGGGGTGCCGGTGGCGCCGCGCTACACCAGCGAGCCGCCGGGGCCGGAGGAGGTCGGCCTGATCCTGCCGCCGCCGACGTGGGACCAGATCTGGTCCGGCGCGGCCAGCGGGGCGGGCATGCCGCCCAAATCCACCCACCTCGGCCCTTCGCTGCCGCGGTGGCCCCTGACGTAGGTTTTTTCCCACCCGCCCTCCCGCCAGCGTGGTGGCGGCCCGCCGGTGGGCTGGGAAGGGCGGGTGGGTGGGCGAGACCCTGCCCGGCCTCACCGCGTAGCGAAGTCGCTCACCGCCCCGGGTCCGCGTTCGTGAGTGCAAGGTTTCGCACGCGTCACCTCGGGCCACAGCCGCGAAACGCGCGGTACCTACCTTCGGGCATCACGAGGATCTGTGACCGAGCACCAAGTACCGGGCGTGATGCCCGATGGAGGCGTGATGTCAGCCCCCAAGCCCGTGGCCTCCCGGCGAGGCGGACGTTGGATAGAAGAGTGGGACCCGGAGGACGAGCGGTTCTGGAGGGAGAAAGGGGAGCGGGTCGCGCGCCGCAACCTTGTCTTCTCCATCCTCTCCGAGCACATCGGCTTCTCCATCTGGACCCTGTGGTCCGTGCTGGTGCTCTTCATGGGCCCCGAGTACGGCATCGACCCGGCCGGGAAGTTCTTCCTGGTGTCGATGGCCACCCTGGTCGGCGCCGTCGCCCGGGTGCCCTACACCTTCGCCGTCGCCCGCTTCGGCGGTCGGAACTGGACCGTGGTGTCGGCCGCGATGCTGCTGCTGCCCACCGCGCTCGCGTGGGTGGTGATGGAGCCGGGGACGTCGTACACGACCTTCATGCTGGTGGCCGCCCTCACCGGCGTCGGCGGCGGCAACTTCGCGTCGTCGATGACGAACATCAACTCCTTCTACCCGCTGCGCAAGAAGGGCTGGGCCCTGGGCCTCAACGCCGGCGGCGGCAACATCGGCGTCCCGGTGATCCAGCTCGTCGGCCTGCTGGTGATCGCCACCGCCGGTGAGGGCAACCCCCGCGTGCTGCTGGCCGTCTACGCGCCGCTGATCCTCGTCGCCGCGACGCTGGCCTGGCGGTTCATGGACAACCTGGGCCCGGTGACCAACGACACCGGCGCCGCCCGGGAGTCCGTCCGCGACCGGCACACCTGGATCATGTCCTTCCTCTACATCGGGACGTTCGGCTCGTTCATCGGCTACAGCTTCGCCTTCGGTCTCGTGCTGCAGAACCAGTTCGACCGCACCCCGCTCCAGGCGGCCTCCATCACCTTCATCGGGCCGCTGCTCGGCTCGCTGATCAGGCCGGTCGGCGGCTACTGGGCCGACAGGTTCGGCGGGGCGAGGATCACCCTGTACACGTTCGCCGGCATGGCGGTCGCCACGGTCGTGGTCCTGCTGGCCTCGGCGAACGAGTCGCTGCCGGTCTTCCTCGTCGGCTTCGTCGGCCTCTTCGTGCTCAGCGGCCTGGGCAACGGCTCGACCTACAAGATGATCCCCGGCATCTACCGGGCCAAGGCGCAGGACCAGGGCCTCACCGGCGAGGCGGCGGCCGCCTACGCGCGGCGGCTGTCCGGCGCCGCGATCGGCCTGATCGGCGCGGTCGGCGCGCTCGGCGGGCTCGGGATCAACCTGGCGTTCCGGCAGTCGTTCCTCTCCACCGGGTCCGGATTCAGCGCCTTCGTCGCGTTCCTCGCCTTCTATGCCGCGTGTTTCGTGGTTACCTGGGCCGTATACCTGCGCGGCGCGAGCGCGCCCCAGGGCGTCGCCGAGGAGGGCGCGAAGAGCCCGGGCAGCGACGACCGGCAGCCCGCCTACGTCGGAGTCTGACGGGGATCCGGGTGCGGCGGGCCCCGCTGCCCGCCGTAACCCGGGGGAAATCCACCGGAACCGAGCCTGTCACGCTCCGTTGACAGGCTCGGTTCCACGCATCGGAACTCTCGGGGCGGAGCGATACGGATCGATGGAGCGGATGGCGCAGAAGGAACAGGCAGGGCGTGAGATCCGGCCACTCGACGGCTTCACCGTGGGCGTCACGGCGGCCCGCCGGGCCGAGGAGCTCGGCGCGCTGCTGCGCAGACGCGGCGCGGAGGTGCTGCACGCGCCGGCGCTGCGCATCGTGCCGCTGGCCGACGACGACGAGCTGCTGGCCGCCACCCGCGAGCTGATCGCCCACGCCCCCGACATCGTCGTGGCCACCACCGCGATCGGCTTCCGCGGCTGGGTGGAGGCGGCCGACGGCTGGGGCATGGGCGAGGAGCTGCTGCGCACGCTCGGCTCGGGCGAGCTGCTGGCCCGCGGCCCCAAGGTGCGCGGCGCCATCCGGGCGGCGGGCCTCACCGAGGCGTGGTCGCCGGCCTCCGAGTCCATGGCCGAGGTGCTGCAGCGGCTGCTCGACGAGGGCGTCGCCGACCGACGGGTCGCCCTCCAACTGCACGGCGAGCCGCTGCCCGGCTTCATCGAGGCGCTGCGCGAGGCCGGCGCCGAGGTCGTGGACGTGCCGGTGTACCGCTGGATGCCGCCCGAGGACCTCGGCCCCGTCGACCGGCTGATCGACACGGTGCTGGCCGGCGGCCTGGACGCCGTCACGTTCACCAGCGCGCCGGCCGCGGCCTCGCTGCTGCGCAGGGCCGAGAAGCGGGGGGTGCTCGAACCGCTGGTCGCCACGTTCCAGAAGCGAGTGCTGCCGGCCTGTGTCGGGCCCGTGACCGCGCTGCCTCTGCAGGCCCACGACGTGCCGACGCAGGCCCCCGAGCGCTTCCGGCTCGGTCCGCTGGTCCAGCTGCTCTGCAACGAGCTGCCGGCCCGCGCCCGCCCGCTGCCGGTCGCGGGCCGCCGGGTGGAGATCCGCGGCCACGCCGTCGTGGTCGACGGCGAGCTGCGGCCGATCGCGCCGGCCGGCATGGCGATGCTGCGGGTGCTGGCCCGCCGACCCGGCTGGGTGGTCTCCCGCGCGGAGCTGTTGCGCGCGCTGCCCGGCGCCGGGCGGGACGAGCACGCCGTGGAGACCGCCATGGCGAGGCTGCGGACGGCACTCGGCGTGCCGACCCTGATCCAGACCGTGGTCAAGCGCGGCTACCGACTCGCCCTCGATCCGGCACTCGACGGCCGCAAGTACGGCGAGTAACCGGCGGGGCCCGTCGGACGGCCCGCCCCCGGCCGTCCGACCTGTGGCACATGCCGCACGCACGGCCCCGGATGGGCGTACGGTGGAACGCCTTCCAGACCAGCGGAGCCGACAGCCGAAGAGGGGGACCGCGCCATGGACGTGCGGGAACGCGAGATCCGGGACGAGCAGCGGCACCTGGACACCGTGTACCGGCGGCTGACGGAGAAGATCCACGAGGCCGAGTTCCTGATGGCCGACGCGGCCGACCGGGTCCAGGTCGGCACCCCCGGCGCGCTCGCCGAGCGCGACGCCCAGGTCTTCCAGGCGGGGCTCCACCTCTCCCGGCTGAACAACGAGTTCGAGGACTTCCTGTTCGGCCGGATCGATCTGCTGCCGGGCAAGGACGGGGTGCGCGGCCCGGACGGCGCCTACACCTCGGTCGAGCCGGCCGACGACGCGATCGGCGAGGAGGACGGCGCGCCCGTGGCCGAGATCGCCGAGACCCTGCACATCGGGCGGCTCGGCGTGCTCGACGCCGAGTACGTGCCGCTGGTCATCGACTGGCGGGCGCCGGCCGCCGCCCCCTTCTACCGGGCCACGCCCGTCGCCCCCGGCCGGGTGGTGCGGCGCCGGGTGATCCGCAGCCGGGGCCGCCGGGTGCTGGGCGTCGAGGACGACCTGCTCCGCCCCGAGCTGCGCGCCCTGCTGGCCGGCACCGAGCTGCCGGTCGTCGGCGACGGCGCGCTGATGGCCGCCCTCGGCCGGGCCAGGGGGCGGCGGATGAGCGACATCGTCGCCTCCATCCAGGCCGAGCAGGACGAGGTGATCAGGGCACCGGTCACCGCGGTCACCGAGGTCACCGGCGGCCCCGGCACCGGCAAGACGGCGGTGGCGCTGCACCGGGCCGCCTACCTGCTCTACCAGAACCGGCGGCGGTACGCGGGCGGCATCCTGGTGGTCTCCCCGACGCCGCTGCTGGTGTCGTACACGGAGGGCGTGCTGCCGTCGCTCGGCGAGGAGGGGCAGGTCGCGATCCGGGCGCTCGGCTCGCTGATCGAGGGCGCCGAGGCCGACTCGTACGACGAGCCGGCCGTCGCGCGGATCAAGGGCTCGGCCGCCATGGCGCGGGTGCTCGCCCGCGCGGCGCGCGGTGCGGTCGACACGCCCGGCGCACCCGAGCGGCTGCGGGTGGTCGCCTTCGGCCGCCGCGTCGAGCTCGAAGGCGAGGAGCTGGCCGCGGTCCGGCAGCAGGCACTCGGCGGCACGGCTCCCGTCAACCTGCTGCGGCCCCGCGCCCGCCGGCTGCTGCTCGACGCGCTGTGGCGGAAGTCGGGCGCCCCTGAGCGCTACCAGGACCCGGGGTTCGCCGCCGAGGCCCGCGAGGCGTTCAACGACGACATCGCGGACGAGGAGGCGTTCACCGACTTCCTGGCCGCCTGGTGGCCCGAGGTCACCCCGCTCCAGGTGCTCGTGGCCATGGCCGACGAGCAGCGCCTGGCCCGCTGGGCCCGCCGGATCCTGCGCCCGCGCGAGGTGCGGCAGCTGGCGCGGTCACTGCGCCGGGTCACCCCGGCGGGCGCCGGGCTCTCGGCGCACGACGTGGCGCTCCTGGACGAGCTGCGGGTGCTGCTCGGCACCCCGACCAGACCGGCGGCGCCCCGCGAGGTCGACGTGCTCGACCAGCTCACCGGGCTCGCCGAGCTCACCACCTACGCGGAGCGGAGCGCGCCGAACGGTCGGGCCTCGGCGGCCGACCCCGACGGCGGCGAGCGCCTGGACTACGCGCACGTGATCGTCGACGAGGCGCAGGACCTCACGCCGATGCAGTGGCGGATGGTGGGCCGGCGCGGGGGCCAGGCCACCTGGACCATCGTCGGCGACCCGGCGCAGTCCTCGTGGCCGGACCCGGCCGAGGCGGCGGCGGAGCGCGACCGGGCCCTGGGACGGCGGATGCGGCGCCGCTTCGAGCTGACGGTCAACTACCGCAACCCGGCCGAGATCGCGCGGGTCGCGGACGGGGTGCTCTCCCGGGCCATGCCGGGCGCGGTGCCGCCGCGCGCGGTGCGGGAGACCGGGATCGCGCCGCGGTTCGCCACCGTCGAGTCGGCGGGGGCGCTGCGGGCCGCGGCGCGGTCCGAGGCGAGTCGGCTGCTGGCCGAGGTGCCGGGCACGGTCGGCGTGGTGGTGGCGATGCGTCGCCGCGCGGAGGTCGCGAGGTGGCTGGCCGACCTTCCGGAGGCCGGGGAGCGGCTGATGGTGCTGGGCAGCCTGGAGGCGAAGGGCCTGGAGTACGACGCCACGCTGGTGCTGGCCCCCGGCGAGATCGCCGACGAGTCGCCCGCCGGGCTCCGGGTGCTCTACGTCGCCCTCACCCGCGCCACCCAGCGCCTCACCGTGCTGGCCACGGCCGGCGACACGGCCGTCCCGGCCGGCTGAGCTGGGCGGTTGACGTGGGCGGAGTCCCGCACTTGCACGGGGCGGGGACGCGTGCGGTAGCCTGAAACTGGCGTCGGCCCGTTCCATGCCCCCGGGCCCAACCATTGTCGCTACGAGCGACCACTTGCCGCGAGGCGAGCTGGCGGGTCGGCGCCCCTACCTCTCCCCCCTCCTTCTTTCCACACCGTTTCCATGGCTGTGACGCTTTGCTGTTACGGTCATATCGGTCCCGCGCCCTGGGTTTCACCGAGGCGCGACGCTCTCGTATGGTGACAGCACTTTCGGGGGCGGTTTTCAGGAAAGCGAAGGAAGTCGGCGATGGCAACGGCGCCCAGTGTCTCGTACTCGATGACGGTCCGTCTCGAGGTCCCGGCCAGCGGTACGGCGGTCAGTCAGCTCACCACCGTCGTCGAGTCGTCGGGCGGCTCGGTGACCGGCCTGGACGTGACCGCGTCCGGCCACGAGAAGCTGCGCATCGACGTGACCATCGCGGCCAGCTCCACCGCGCACGCCGACGAGATCGTCCAGAAGCTGCGCGGCATCGAGGGCGTGGCGCTCGGGAAGGTCTCCGACCGCACCTTCCTGATGCACCTCGGCGGCAAGATCGAGATGAAGTCCAAGCACCCGATTCGCAATCGCGACGACCTCTCGATGATCTACACGCCGGGTGTGGCCCGGGTCTGCACACAGATCGCGGCCAACCCCGAGGACGCCAGGCGGCTGACCATCAAACGCAACAGCGTGGCCGTCGTCACCGACGGCTCGGCGGTGCTCGGCCTCGGCAACATCGGCCCGCACGCCGCGCTTCCGGTGATGGAGGGCAAGGCCGCCCTGTTCAAGCGGTTCGCCGGCATCGACGCCTGGCCGCTGTGCCTCGACACCCAGGACACCGACGCGATCGTGGAGATCGTCAAGGCGATCGCGCCCGGCTTCGCCGGCATCAACCTCGAGGACATCTCCGCGCCGCGCTGCTTCGAGATCGAGGCGCGGCTGCGCGAGGCCCTGGACATCCCGGTCTTCCACGACGACCAGCACGGCACCGCCATCGTGGTGCTGGCCGCGCTGACCAACGCGCTGCGCGTGGTCGGCAAGGAGCTGGGCAACGTACGGGTCGTCATGTCGGGCGCGGGCGCCGCCGGCACCGCCATCCTCAAGCTCCTCATCGAGGCCGGCGTCAAGCACGCGGTGGTGGCGGACATCCACGGCGTGGTGCATTCGGGCCGCGCCGACCTGGTGGACGCCGACGGTGACTCGCCGCTGCGCTGGATCGCGGACAACACCAACCCGGAGGGCGTCACCGGCACCCTGAAGGAGGCGATCGTCGGCGCCGACGTCTTCATCGGCGTCTCCGCGCCCGACGTGCTGGCGGCCGAGGACGTGGCGGCGATGGCGAACGACGCGATTGTGTTCGCGCTCGCGAATCCGGACCCGGAGATCGACCCGGCCATCGCCCGCCAGACGGCCGCCGTGGTGGCCACGGGGCGCTCCGACTTCCCCAACCAGATCAACAACGTTCTGGTGTTCCCAGGTGTGTTCCGCGGCCTGCTCGACGCCCAGTCGCGGACCGTCGACCTGTCGATGATGCTGGCCGCGGCCCGCGCCCTGGCCGACGTGGTCGGCGAGGAGGAGCTGAACGCCAACTACATCGTGCCCAGCGTCTTCAACGAGAAGGTCTCGGGCGCGGTGGCCGACGCGGTCCGCGAGGCGGCCCAGGGCGCCACCGGGCCCGCCAGCGCCTAGCGGTGCGGGGCCCCACCCGGCGGCGAGTCGGTTGCCCGGCCTCCACGGCCGCCCCTTAGGGTGACGGGAGAGGCGAGCCACGGGACCGTCATGACGGCGGGCGATCAGCGCTCTTCGTGTGACCCCGCGGGCGCCGGATTGGCCTTCTCGCCTCCCGTGGGGGCAGGATGCGTATCCGGGCGCGAGGGGCCCGGAAGTCAGACCCTGGTCCTGGGGCTGTCAGTGGGCCCTGGCAGCATCGGCTTCGATCTCACGCCTCATTGGCAAGATGAACACGGGAGTACGAAATATGAACCGCAGTGAGCTGGTGGCCAGTCTGGCCGACCGCGCCGGGGTGACTCGAAAGGACGCCGACGCCGTGCTGGGCGCCTTCGCCGAGACCGTCGGCGAGATCGTTGCCAAGGGGGACGAGAAGGTCACCATTCCCGGCTTCCTGACCTTCGAGCGCACCCACCGTGCCGCCCGCACCGCGCGCAACCCGCAGACCGGCGAGCCGATCCAGATCCCGGCCGGGTACAGCGTCAAGGTGTCCGCGGGCTCCAAGCTGAAGGAGGCCGCCCGGGGCAAGTGACCCCGTGGTGAACATGTTGCAGGGGTGGCCCGGCCAGGGCCACCCCTCTCGTGCTGTCAGGGCGCGTCCGCGGCTGTCGCCGAAGGCCGCGTGAGGATCACCACACCTCGCTAGGCTCTTCGCCGACCAGAAGGTCACCGCGCGCCGGCAGGCCTCTGACACACGGGGAAGAAGAGTGACGACCATCCAGATCACGCCCGAGGACGATCCCCTCGGGCAACAGCGGCGTTCCCTGCTCGACTGGTTGCGCAGGGAGCCGGGGGTGCGCGAGCACGCGGAGATCACGCTGCTCTCCGGCGCGCCCGCGGCCCGGGGCACCATGGGCGTCTCGGCGGACGTCATCCGGCTCGTCGTCGACTACGGCTTCCAACTGGCCAACCTGGGCGTGGCCATCGCCGCCTGGCGGGCCGCCTGCGCCCCGCGCGCCCGGGTGACGATCGAGCGCGACGGGCTCACCGTCACCGTCTCCACCGCCGACCCCGCCACCGCGCGCGCCCTGGTCCAGGCCCTCGGCGCGGGCGACGACGGGGAAGCGGGCCGAAACCAGGGGGAGGGGGCGTGAGCGGCGAGGGCAAGGGGCCGCCGGATCCGGCGCAGTCGGCCTGTGTGCTCATCGGCGTCCGGCGCTACAGCCGTCTCGAGCCGCTGCCCGCGGTGGCGAACAACTGCCGTGCCCTGCACTCCGCGTTCACCGACCCACGGGTCTGGGGCCTCGCGGAGGACGAGCGGTGCCGCACCGTGCTCGACCCCAGGTCGCCCGACGAACTGATCGAGCCGGTCATCAGGGCGGCGAAGCTGGCCAGGGACACCCTGGTGGTGTACTACGCGGGCCACGGCGTCATCGACCCGCACGACCTGACGCTCCATCTCACCCTGCCCGACTCCCGCCCCGACGGCCCGCACACCGCGGTCCCCTACGAGTGGCTGCGCCGCGCGATCATCGAGCACAGCAGGGCACGCCACAGGATCGTCGTCCTCGACTGCTGCTTCAGCGGCCGGGCGTTCGGCACCGGGATGTCGGACGCGGCCAGCCTGCGCACGGTGGCCAGCGTCGAGGACACCTACCTGCTGACCTCGGCCGCCGAGAACGTGCGGGCGCTCTCCGTGCCGGGCGAGCGGTTCACCGCGTTCACCGGCGAGTTGGTCGACGTGCTCACGAACGGGGTGCCGGACGGGCCCGAGTTGCTCTCCCTCGACGACGTCTACCGGCAGGTGCACGACGCGTTGCTGGCCAAGGGGCGCCCCGAGCCGCAGCGGCAGGACCGCAACCAGGCCGGCGCCCGGCCGTTCGTACGCAACCAGGCGCGCCTCCCCGCGCCCCCTCAGCCGCCGCCGTCGTTCTGGCGCCGGCGCCGCACCGGCCTGGTCGTCGCGGCCGGCACGGCGCTGGTGCTCGCGTCCGCGCTCGCCCTCCGCTGGGGGGCCGGCCCCGACCAGCAACGGGCCGGCGCCTGCTCGCCCGCGGCCACGCTGCTCGGCTACTCGGACGCGCTGGACACCACCGAGCACCGTGGCCGGGACGTGGAGGGCCTCTCGGCGCTCGCCCCGACCGAGGGCGACCGCGCCCTGGTGCTCGGCGACAACACCCCGGCGCTGCTCTACGAGGTGGCGCTCGGCGGCCCCGAACTCGAGGGCCTGGAGATCGAGAACGTCACGACGCTGGTCGACGAGGACGGCGCGCCGCACCAGGGCGAGGAGTTCGACGGCGAGGGTCTTGTCGTCGAGGACGAGACCGTGCTGGTGGCCTCCGAGTCGGACGCCGGCCCCTCGCTCACCCGCTTCCGCCTCGCGGACGGCCGGGCGGTCGCCAGCCTGCCCGTCCCGGACAACTTCCGGCCGAACGTCAACATGGAGTCCCTCACCGTCACCCCGGACGGCGGTTCGCTCTACCTGGGCCTGGAGACGCCGCTCCCAGTCGACGACACCTACCGCGGGCAGAACATGCTGCGCGTGCAGCGCTACACGGGCTCACGCGGCGGCGACTACCAACTGGCCGGCCAGTTCGGCTACCAGTCGGACTCGGGGCTCTCCCTGGTCGAGCTGGCCGCGCTCGGGGACGAGGAGTTCCTCGCCCTGGAGCGCGGCTTCGTCGCCGGCGTCGGCAACACCGTCCGCGTCTACCACGTGTCGTTCGCCGGCCTGACCGACGTGTCGGGGATCGAGTCGCTCGGCGACGCGCCCTCCGACGTCTTCCCGGTCAAGACGCTGCTCGTCGACCTCGGTGACTGCCCGGCCGCGGACGCCGTCGCCAAGCAGGAGCAGATCAACCCGCTGCTCGACAACGTGGAGAGCATGGCGCTCGGCCGGGAGGTCGTCGAAGGCGAGCACGCCGGCCGGCACCTGCTCCACCTGGTGTCCGACAACAACGGCAGCCCACGGCAGACCACGCGCTTCTACACGCTCGCCGTGCGGCTCCCCTAGACCCGGGGCCCGGGCGTCAGGCGCGCTCCACCTTGGCGCCCAGGTCCTCCAGCTTGTCGGCGAAGTTCTCGTAGCCGCGGTTGATCAGCCCGATGCCGTGCACCCGCGAGGTGCCCTGCGCGGCCAGCGCCGCGATCAGGTACGAGAAGCCGCCCCGCAGGTCGGGGATGACCAGGTCGGCGCCCTGCAGCGTGGTCGGCCCTGAGACCACCGCCGAGTGCAGGAAGTTGCGCTGGCCGAAGCGGCAGGACGCGCCGCCCAGGCACTCTCGGTAGAGCTGGATGTGCGCGCCCATCTGGTTGAGCGCGCTGGTGAAGCCGAGACGCGACTCGTAGACCGTCTCGTGCACGATGGAGAGCCCCGACGCCTGGGTGAGGGCCACCACGAGCGGCTGCTGCCAGTCCGTCTGGAAGCCCGGGTGCACGTCCGTCTCCAGCGCGATGGCGCTGAGCGGGCCGCCGGGGTGCCAGAAGCGGATGCCGGCGTCGTCCACCTCGAACTCGCCGCCGACCTTCCGGTACACGTTGAGGAAGGTCATCATCTCCCGCTGACTGGCGCCGTGCACGTAGACGCTGCCCTTGGTGGCCAGCGCCGCGCTCGCCCACGAGGCGGCCTCCAGGCGGTCGGGCAGCGCCCGGTGCGTGTAGCCGCCGAGCCGGTCGACGCCGGTGATCCGGATGGTCCGGTCGGTGTCCATCGAGATGATCGCGCCCATCTTCTGCAGCACGCAGATCAGGTCCTCGATCTCCGGCTCGACCGCCGCGTTCGACAGCTCGGTGACGCCCTCGGCCAACACCGCCGTCAGCAGCACCTGCTCGGTGGAGCCGACCGACGGGTAGGGCAGCCGGATCTTGCAGCCGCGCAGCCCCTTGGGGGCCTCCAGGTACTGGCCGTCGGCGCGCTTCTCGATCGTCGCGCCGAAGCTGCGCAACACGTCGAAGTGGAAGTCCACCGGGCGGCCGCCGATGTCGCAGCCGCCGAGGCCCGGGATGAACGCGTGGCCGAGCCGGTGCAGCAGCGGGCCGCAGAACAGGATCGGGATCCGCGACGAGCCGGCGTGCGCGTCGATGTCGGCCACGTTGGCGCTCTCCACGTGCGAGGGGTCGAGCACCAGCTCGCCCGGCTCCTCGCCGCTGCGCACGGTCACCCCGTGCAGCTGGAGCAGGCCGCGCACCACGCGCACGTCGCGGATGTCGGGCACGTTCCGCAGCCGGCTTGGCGCGCTGCCGAGCAGCGCCGCGACCATCGCCTTGGGCACGAGGTTCTTCGCCCCGCGGACCCTGATCTCCCCCTCGATCGGGGTGCCGCCGTGAACAATCAGTACGTCGTCGGTCATCGAACTCGAGATCCCTACGGGTCGGTGCGGGGGCCACCGCGTTTCGACGGCGACCGCATGGAAATGCCAGTGAGCCATGCTATGACCGCACGAGCCGCGCGCTCGCGGACGGCACTCCCCAGCGGTCATCCGATGCGGAATCATGGGTGTCATGACCGAGGCGTCCTCGCTCACCGGGCGGCTGTTGGTGGCCACCCCGGCCCTGTCCGATCCCAACTTCGACCGCTCCGTGGTCCTCCTCCTCGACCACGACCGGGAGGGGGCGCTCGGCGTGGTGCTGAACCGCCCGACACCCGTGGGCGTCTCCGAGGTGCTCGAGCCGTGGGCCTCGCTCGCCGGAGAGCCAGGCGTGGTCTTCCAGGGCGGCCCCGTGGCGCTCGACGCCGCGCTGGCCATCGCCGTGGTGCCCGGCACGGGCCCGCTGGGCTGGCGGCGGGTGCACGGCTCGATCGGCCTGGTGGACCTGGAGGCGCCGCCCGAGGTGCTGGCGGCCGAGGTGGGCAGCCTGCGGATCTTCGCCGGGTACGCCGGCTGGGGCCCCGGGCAGCTGGAGCGGGAGCTGGACGAGGGCGCCTGGTACGTCGTGGACTCCGAGCCGGGCGACGTCTCGGTGCCGGAGCCGGAGCGCCTGTGGCGGGCCGTGCTGCGCCGGCAGCGCGGCAGCCTGGCGCTGCTCGCGACATACCCGGACGACCCGTCGCTCAATTAGGCTTGTGACCCATGAGCACTCTCGAGCCCGAGCGCGGAGCGGGCACCGGCACCCTCGTCGAGCCCACCCCGCAGACGACGCACGGCGATGGCGACCACGAGCGCTACGCCCACTACGTCCAGAAGGACAAGATCATGGCGAGCGCGCTGGACGGCACCCCCGTCGTCGCGCTCTGCGGCAAGGTCTGGGTGCCGGGTCGGGACCCGAAGAAGTACCCGGTGTGCCCCACCTGCAAGGAGATCTACGAGTCGATGGGCTCGTTCGGCGGCGGCAAGGACGGCAAGGGCGGCAACGGCGGCAAGTAGCCCCGACCGCCCCCGCCGGCTCCGCGCCTCGCCGGGACCCCGGACCGCCGGCCGTGCAGGGCCGTCCGGGGCTCCGTCATGCCCCTCGCCGGGGGTCCGTCCCGGCGTCCCTTCCCGGGCCCCGCACCCCGCTCCGCGCCGTGCCCTGATCGTGTGAGTCGAGGGCCGCCCCCGCCGCCGGTCCCGCTGCCGCCGGATCCGGTGGCCGCCCCGCGTGTCGCGCGGGCCACCCCGGCGCCTGCCGGGCCGGATTCTGTGCCAGAGTTGCCACGTCCGGGCTCGGAACACGTACCGTACGGCTCGGCAGCCGGGACAACCGGAAAGGGGCAGCCGGATTGAGCACGCACGCACCGCACGCACCGGGCTCCGCGCGGCTCGTCGCGCTACCAGCCACGCTGGACGAGGCCGTGGCGGCGCTGGCCGCAGAACCGGCCGCCGTGCCGGTCGCGGGCGGCACGGACCTGATGGCCTCGGTCAACGCCGGGCTGCTGCGGCCCGCGGCCCTGGTCGGCCTCGGCCGCCTCGCGGAGCTGCGCGGCTGGGCGTACCAGGACGGTCACGCGCTGCTCGGCGCCTGTCTCACGCACTCCCGGATGAGCCGCCCCGACTTCGCCGCGCTGATCCCGGCGCTGGCGGCCGCCGCGCGGTCCGCGGGCCCGCCCCAGGTGCGGAACGCCGGCACCCTCGGCGGCAACATCATCACCTGCGCCCCCTCGGGCGACACGCTGCCGGTGCTCGCCGCGCTCGACGCCACGCTGCTGGTCGCGGGTCCTGACGGGGAGGGCCGGCAGATCCCGGTCAGTCACCTGCTCGCCGGCCGGGACCGGCTGCGCGGCGGGGAGTTGCTGGCCCACGTGCGGGTGCCGCTGCTGCACGCCCCGCAGACCTTCCTGAAGGCCACCGCGCGCACCGGGCCCGCCAGGGCGCAGGCCTCGGTCGCGGTCGTCCTCGACCCGGTGCGCCGGGAGGTGCGCTGCGCGGTGGGCGCCGTCAGCCCGATGCCGCTGCGGCCGCTGGACGCCGAGCGGTGGGTGGCCTCCCTGGTCGACTGGGACGGTGAGCGCGGCCTCGCCCCCGAGGTGCTGCACGCTTTCGGGGACTATGTCGGAATGGCCTGCATCCCGGATCCGCCGCCGCCGAGCGATGGGGGCGAACCTCCGCAACTTCCGCCCGCCGTGCAGCACATGAGGCGTACCGTGGCGACACTGGCCCGCCGTGGACTCGGAAGGGCTCTCGCATGAGCAACGAACAGCAGCCCGAACCGGCGCCCGACTTCTCGCCGGAAGGCGCGCGCACGCCAGGACCGCAGGGGGGGTGGGGCGGCGAGTACGACTCGGACGCCACCGCCTTCATAGAGCTACCCGAGGGCTACCAGGAGCGCTCGGGCGGCGAACCGCTCGCCGCGCCGGGACACGGCTACCAGCCGCCGGAGATCGGCGACGGCGCGGCCGCGCCGGCCGCCGACCCCTCGGTCGGCGGGCAGTGGACCAGGCCGTTCGGCGACGTCCCGCAGGGCGCGGGGCACGACGCCGGACCCTGGTCGGCGGGGGGCGAGCCCCCCGCGCCCGCCCCCTGGGCCACGCCCCCCGCCGGCGAGCCCCACCCCACCGCGGAGCCGGCCGCCGGTGCCGTGGAGCCATGGTCGCCCGAGCCGGACGGGACCCCTCCCGGCCAGCCGGAGACCGGCAGCCGCAGCGACCACCCCGAGGTCTCCTACGTGCTGCGGGTCAACGGCGTGGACCGGCCGGTGACCAGCGCCTGGATCGGCGAGTCGCTGCTCTACGTGCTGCGCGAGCGGCTCGGCCTCGCCGGCGCCAAGGACGGGTGCGCGCAGGGCGAGTGCGGGGCCTGCTCGGTGCAGGTCGACGGGCGTCTGGTGGCGGCCTGCCTGGTGCCGGCCGCCACGGCCGCGGGCAGCGAGATCAGGACGGTGGAGGGGCTCGGCGCCGACGGCGCGCCCTCCGACGTGCAGCGCGCCCTGGCCGCCACGCCGGTGCAGTGCGGCTTCTGCCTGCCGGGGATCGCGATGACCGTGCACGACCTGCTCGAGGGCAACCACGCGCCGACCGAGCTCGAGACGCGGCAGGCGCTCTGCGGCAACCTGTGCCGCTGCACCGGGTACCGGGGCGTGCTCGACGCCGTCCGCACGGTCGTGGAGGGGCGCGCGGCCACCGCGGCGCGCGCCGCCGAGGAGGCCGCGCACGAGGCGCGGGACGGCGGCCCTGGCTCCCGCATCCCGCACCAGGCGGGGCCGCCCGCCGGGGGGGCGCGGTGAGCCGCCGGGCCACGGTGCCCGGCGGCCGAGTGGTTCCAGGTGAGCAAGGGGACGAAAGGGCGATGTCATGACGGACCGGGGCACCGACGGCGCCACCGCCATCACCGTGTCCCCCGCCGGCGGGGGCGCCAGGACCGCACGCCCGGCGGGCGCGCCCCCGCACGGTCTCGGCGACTCGCTGTCGCCGGCCGAGGCCGAGGCCAAGGCCAGGGGCACCTTCCCCTACACGGCCGACCTGTGGGCCGAGGGCCTGCTCTGGGCCGCCGTGCTGCGCTCCCCGCACCCGCACGCCGCGATCAAGCGGATCGACACCACCGACGCGGCGGCCATGCCGGGGGTGCGGGCCGTGGTCACCCACGAGGACGTGGGCGGCGAGGCCGGCCTCGGCCGGCTGGTCACCGACCGGCCGCCGTTCGCCTCCGAGGTGGTCCGCTACCACGGCGAGCCGGTGGCAGCGGTGGCCGCCGACCACCCGGAGACCGCGCGGCTCGCGGCCGCCGCGATCGTCGTCGAGTACGAGGAGCGGGAGCCCGTCACCGACCCGGAGAAGTCGTTCGAGGCGCCGGCGCTGCACCCGGACGGCAACGTGATCCGGCACATCCCGCTGCGCCACGGCGACCCGGCCGCCACCGGCGAGGTCGTCGTGGAGGGGCTCTACCGGATCGGCCGCCAGGACCCGGCGCCCATCGGCGTCGAGTCGGGCCTGGCCGTGCCCCGCCCGGACGGCGGCGTCGAGATCTACACGGGGACCACCGACCCACACACCGACCGCGACCGGATCGCGGCCAGCCTCGGGCTCACCACCGAGCAGGTCAAGATCTACGTCACCGGCGTCCCCGGGTCCCTCGGGGACCGCGAGGACCTGGGCTTCCAGCTGCCGCTCGCGCTGCTCGCCATCCGCACCGGCAGCCCCGTGAAGCTCTCGGCGACCCGTGAGGAGTCGTTCCTCGGCCACGCCCACCGGCACCCCACGCTGCTGCGCTACTGGCACCACGCGGACCGCACCGGCAAGATCGTCAAGGTCGAGGCGCAGCTGCTGATGGACGCCGGCGCCTACGCCGACGACTCGGCCGAGGCGCTGGCCGCCGCCGTGTCGTTCGCGGCCGGGCCCTACGTGGTGCCCAACGCGGTGATCGACGGCTGGGCGGTGCGCACCAACAACCCCCCGGCCGGCTACGTGCGCGGCGAGGGCGCGATGCAGGTGTGCGCGGCCTACGAGGGGCAGATGGACCGGCTGGCGGCGCAGCTCGGCATCGACCCGGCCGAGCTGCGCGCCCGCAACGTGCTGGGCACCGGGGACGCGCTGCCGACCGGGCAGACGGTCACCTGCCCGGCCCCGGTGGCCGAGCTGCTGGCCGCGGTGCGCGAGGCGCCGCTGCCCGCGCTGCCCAAGGACGGCCCGGTGGAGGACTGGCTGCTGCCCGGCGGCCCGGAGGGCGCCGGCGAGCCGGGCGCGGTGCGGCGCGGCGTCGGTTATGCCCTGGGCATGGTCCACATGCTGGGCGCCGAGGGCGCCGACGAGGTGTCCACGGCCACGGTCAAGGTGGAGGGCACGGTCGCCACGGTGCTGTGCGCCGCGGTGGAGACCGGGCAGGGCTTCGCGACGCTGGCGCGGCAGATCGTGCAGGACGTGCTGGGCATCGAGGAGGTGCACGTCGCGCCGGTGGACACCGACCAGCCGCCGGCGGGGCCCGGCGGGCGCGGCCGGCACACCTGGGTCTCGGGCGGCGCGGTGGAGCGGGCGGCCAAGATGGTGCGCACCCAGCTGCTCCAGCCGCTGGCCGCCAACTTCGGCATGTCCGCCGAGCTGTTGAGCATCGCCGACGGCAAGATCACCTCCTACGACGGGGTGTTGAGCACCACGGTGGCCGAGGCGCTGGAGGGCAAGGAGCTGTGGGCGACGGCGCAGTGCCGGCCGCATCCGACGGAGCCGCTGAACGAGGCGGGGCAGGGCGACGCGTTCGTCGGCCTGGCCTTCGCTGCGCTGCGGGCCGTGGTGGACGTGGACGCGGAGCTGGGTTCGGTGCGGGTCGTCGAGGTGTCGGTCGCGCAGGACGTGGGGCGGGTGCTCAATCCGCGGCAGCTGCGGACGCGGATCGAGGCGGGCGTGCTGCAGGGCGTCGGCGCGGCCCTGACGGAGCATCTGCGGGTGGTCCGCGGGGAGGTGCGGCGGCCCGACCTCTCGGGGTACCCGCTGCCCACCGCGCTGGACGCGCCGGACGTGCGGATCGTCCGGCTCATCGAGGAGCGGGACGTGGTCGCGCCGTTCGGCGCCAAGGCGGTGAGCGCGGTGCCCGTGGTGGTGGCGCCGGCGGCGGTGGCCGCGGCGGTCAGGGCGGCCACCGGGCGGCCCGTCAACCGGCTGCCGATCCGGCCGCAGTCGGCGGTGGTGGGCCCGTAGGCGCCCTTTCACCTGATCGGCGTACGACGATGGTCAGGGGCGAATCCGCCACACGTCCATAGGCAGGCCTCGGGGTCAGTCCTTACGGTGTTCGCATGACCGACACCGACGCCGGCTCCGGGCCTCCGAGCACCGCCACCCCGCACCAGCAGCAGGGCGAGGAGGCCGCCGCCGACGGCGGGCGCGGTGGCGTCCTCGGCCCTCGCCACCGCGCGCTCACCCTGGGGTGCGTCTGCTCCATCCTGTTGATCGCCTTCGAGGCCATGGCCATCGGCACGGCGATGCCGGCCGCGGCCGAGGAGCTGCGCGGCGTCTCGCTCTACGCCTTCGCCTTCTCCGGCTTCTTCACCACCAGCCTGCTCGGCATGGTGGTCGCCGGGCAGTGGTGCGACCGGGTCGGGCCGCTGCGGCCGGTGGCGGCGGGGATAGCCGCCTTCGCGGCGGGACTGCTGGTGACGGGCGTGGCCCAGAGCATGTGGGTGTTCGTGCTGGGCCGTGCGGTGCAGGGGATAGGCGGCGGCCTGGTGATCGTCGCGCTCTACGTGGTGGTCGGCCGGGCGTTCCCCGAGCGGCTGCGTCCCGCGGCGCTGGCCGCGTTCTCCGGGGCGTGGGTGCTGCCGTCGATGGTCGGGCCGCTGATCGCGGGGTCCGTCACCGAGCACTTCGGCTGGCGCTGGGTCTTCCTGGGGATCACCGCGCTGGTGCCGCTGCCGCTGCTGGTGATGCTGCCGGCGCTGCGGCGTCACGCCTCGGGGCCGCCGCCTGGCGCGCGGGGCGCGTTCGACGGCCGGCGGCTGCGTCTCGCGCTCGCGGCGGCGGTGGGCGCGGGGCTCGTGCAGTTCGGCGGCCAGGAGGTGCGGTGGCTCTCGTTGGTGCCGGCGCTCGTGGGCCTGGCGCTGCTGT
Organism: Streptomyces sp. NPDC127098; assembly: GCF_042722465.1. Lineage (NCBI taxonomy): Bacteria > Bacillati > Actinomycetota > Actinomycetes > Kitasatosporales > Streptomycetaceae > Streptomyces > Streptomyces sp. NPDC127098. Next base: position 63,266 of record NZ_JBHXFJ010000018.1, on the reverse strand, counting down.
GGCCCTCGGCGGTGCGGCTGCTGCCGGTGGGCACCTTCCGGGCGGCCCGCGGGCTGCCCGCGGTGATATCCCTGCGGGGCGTGATCTCCGCGGCGTACCTGGTGACGCAGACCTTCCTGCCGCTGATGCTGGTCGCCCGGCGCGGCCTGTCCTACACCGAGGCCGGTCTCGCGCTCGCCGTCTCGGGCGTGGTGTGGGCGCTGGGCTCCTTCGCCCAGGCCAGGCCGTGGGCCGAGCCGTACCGCCACCTGCTGGTGCGGCTCGGGACGGTGCTGCTCGCGGCCGGGGTGCTGCTGACGCCGCTGGTGCTGTGGGAGGCGGTGCCGGTGTGGCTGCCCACGGTCACGTTGACGGTGGCGGCGTTCGGCATGGGCCTCGTGGTGTCCACGGTGGGGGTGCTGGTGCTCCGGCTCTCGCCGCCCGGGGAGTCCGGGGGCAACGTCTCCTCGCTCCAGGTCTGCGACAGCCTGGGCAACGTGCTGATGCTGACGGCGGTCGGCACCCTGTTCGCCGCCTTCGGCGGGGACGCGTCGGCCGCGCACGAGGCGGGCGGCGCCGCGGCCTCGGCCGTGGGCGCGGAGGCGTTCGTCGTGGTCTACGCGGCGGCGGCCGTCGCCGCGCTGCTCAGCATCGTGGTGGCCGGCCGGATCGGCGCGCCCTCCGAGCGGGCCGCCCTGGCGTGAAGTCGTCGGTGGTGGAAGGGGGTTGGCGGTGACCGGGGGCCGGCCTCAGCGGGCCGGGCCGCGGCTTGGGTAGGCTGGCGCGGTTGTCGCCGCCGAGCCACCGTTTCCGGAGATCGTGACTACCACAGCCTCGTCCGCACCCAGTTCCTCGCACCATCTCTCGCCCGCTTTCCCCGGCCGTGCTCCCTGGGGCACGGCGGGCAAGCTGCGTGCCTGGCAGCAGGGGGCGATGGAGGAGTACCTGCGGCGCCAGCCGCGGGACTTCCTGGCCGTCGCCACCCCGGGCGCCGGCAAGACGACGTTCGCGCTGACCCTGGCGTCCTGGCTGCTGCACCACCACGTCGTCCAGCAGGTGACGGTCGTCGCCCCCACCGAACACCTGAAGACCCAGTGGGCCGAGGCCGCGGCCCGGATAGGGATCCGGCTCGACCCGGAGTACAGCGCGGGCCCGCTGGGCCGTGACTACCACGGGGTGGCCATCACCTACGCCGGCATCGGGGTGCGGCCCATGCTGCACCGCAACCGGTGCGAGCAGCGCAAGACCCTGGTGATCCTGGACGAGATCCACCACGCGGGCGACTCGCGTTCCTGGGGCGAGGCGTGCCTGGAGGCGTTCGAGCCGGCCACCAGGCGGCTGGCGCTCACCGGCACCCCGTTCCGCTCGGACACCAACCCGATCCCCTTCGTCTCCTACGCGGAGGGCACCGACGGGATCCGCCGCTCGGTCGCCGACTACACCTACGGCTACGGCAACGCGCTGGGCGACGGCGTGGTGCGGCCGGTCATCTTCCTCTCCTACAGCGGCAGCATGCGCTGGCGCACCAAGGCGGGGGACGAGATCGCCGCCAAGCTCGGCGAGCCGATGACCAAGGACGCCACCTCCCAGGCGTGGCGCACCGCCCTCGACCCCAGGGGCGAGTGGATGCCGGCGGTGCTCACGGCCGCCGACCGGCGGCTCACCGAGGTCCGCAGGTCCATCCACGACGCCGGCGGCCTGGTGATCGCCACCGACCAGGAGTCGGCCCGCGCGTACGCCAAGCTGATCCGGGAGATCACCGGCACCTCGGCCACCCTCGTGCTCTCCGACGACAGCGGCGCCTCGCAGCGTATCGAGGAGTTCCGGGGGAGCGAGGACCGCTGGATGGTCGCGGTCCGGATGGTGTCGGAGGGGGTGGACGTGCCCCGGCTCGCGGTCGGGGTCTACGCCACCACCATCGCGACCCCGCTGTTCTTCGCCCAGGCCGTGGGCCGCTTCGTGCGCTCCCGGCGGCGCGGCGAGACCGCGTCCGTCTTCCTGCCGACCATCCCGACGCTGCTCCAGTTCGCGCACGAGCTGGAACTGGAGCGCGACCACGCGCTGGACAAGCCGAAGAAGGACGGGGAGGAGGACCCGTACGCCGAGGAGGCCGACCTGCTGAAGGAGGCCGAGCGCGAACAGAACGAACCGGACGGCGAGCAGGACCAACTCCCGTTTGAGGCGCTGGAGTCCGACGCCGTCTTCGACCGGGTGATGTACGACGGGCACGAGTTCGGCATGCAGGCCCACCCCGGCAGCGAGGAGGAGCAGGACTACCTCGGCATCCCCGGGCTGCTCGAACCCGACCAGGTGCGGCTGCTGCTGCAGAAGCGGCAGGCCAGGCAGATCGCGCACAGCCGCCGCAGGCCGGACGCCGAGGCCGACCTGCTCGAGGTCCCGGCGGAGAACCGCCCGGTGCTCAGCCACAAGGAGATGATGGAGCTGCGCCGCGAGCTCAACTCGCTGGTCGGCGCCTACGCGCACCAGTCGGGCAAGCCGCACGGCGTGATCCACACCGAGCTGCGCCGGGTGTGCGGCGGCCCGCCGAGCGCCGAGGCCACGGCGGGCCAGCTGCGGCAGCGGGTGGAGAAGATCAGGGAGTGGGCCACGCGCATGCGGTGACGCCCGTCCGCTCTTCCGGCATTTCTCCCCAGAACGATCCAAAACCATCATCGACTGCTCGGATTTTGGACGTCCTCTTCCGGTAACCGGTGCTGATCGCTAAGTTTCCGGACACGCGCACACTCGGTTGCAGAGTCGCCCCGGTGCGCAGCGGCCAGTGATCCGTCTCACCTGCCATGTCCAGTGATGGCATCCCGTGCGCGCTGCCGAACGGGACGTCGGCACGCGCACCGCTGACCCGGAAGGGGGCGCCGTGACCGCGGAGACTTCCCAGACACTCGACCGAGGACTGCGAGTCCTCAAGCTGCTCGCCGAGACCGACCACGGGCTGACGGTCACCGAGCTGTCGCGCCAGCTCGGCGTCAACCGCACCGTCGTCTACCGGCTGCTCGCCACCCTCGAACAGCACTCCCTGGTCCGCAGGGACGCCGGCGGCCGGGCCCGGGTCGGCGTCGGCGTGCTCGGCCTCGGCCGCCAGGTGCACCCGCTGGTACGGGAGGCCGCCCTGCCGGCGCTGCGCTCGCTCGCCGAGGACGTGGGCGCCACCGCCCACCTCACCGTGGTGGACGGCACCGACGCCCTCACCGTGGCCGTGGTCGAGCCGAGCTGGACCGACTACCACGTGGCCTACCGCACCGGATTCCGGCACCCGCTCGACCGGGGCGCCGCAGGGCGTGCCATCCTCACCGGCCGCTGCAAGGACATCGACGACGAGGACGGCTACGTGCTCACCCGCGGCGAGCTGGAGGCCGGCGGCTCGGGCGCCGCCGCCCCGCTGCCCAGGGACTGTGGCATCGAGGGCAGCGTCGGCGTGGTGATGCTGAGCGAGGCGGTGCCGCCCGAGGTCGGACCGCGGGTGGTCAGGGCCGCCGAGGAGGTGGCGGCGGTCCTGCGTTAGATTCGCTGCCATGCCCGCAGCCAAGAACGCGCCCGAGGCGCCGGCCGCCGCCCAACGGCCGCCCGGTCGCCGTCGCCCGCTGCTGCTCGCCCTCTGCGGCGCGCTCGTGGTGGCGCTGTTCGCGGTGGTGGCCGTCGTGCCGCTGCCGTTCTCCGTCACCTACCCCGGGTCCACCGCGGACGTCCTCGGCGAGGCCGAAGGGGAGCCCGTCATCACCGTCTCCGGCGCGCCGGTGCGCGACACCGAGGGCCAGCTGCTGCTGACCACCATCGTGGCCACCGGGCCCGACGCCACGGTGCGCCTCGGGGACGTGATCAGCGGCTACTTCGCCGACGACCGGGCCGTGATGCCGCGCGCCTCGGTCTACCCGGTCGGCGACTCGACGAACGAGATCCGCGAGCACAACGCCCAGCAGATGCGCGAGTCCCAGGACGCGGCGGTGTCGGCGGCCCTCGGCTACCTCGGCCTCGACGGTTCCGAGGTCTCCGTCGAACTCAACCTCCCGCGCATCGGCGGCCCGAGCGCGGGCCTGCTGTTCTCGCTCGGCATCGTGGACGTGTTGCGGGGCGACGGCCGGGGCGGCGACCTCACCGGCGGCCGGGTGATCGCCGGCACCGGCACCATCGAGGCGGACGGCACCGTGGGCCCGGTGGGCGGCGTGCCGCTGAAGACCAGGGCGGCCGCCCGCGACGGCGCCGACGTCTTCCTGGTGCCGCGCGACGAGTGCTCGGACGCCCAGGCGGACCTGCCAGAAGGGCTGCGGCTGATCCCGGTGACCACCCTGAGCGGCGCGGTCGACGACCTGCGCGCGCTGGCCGCGGGCGAGCCCGTGCCCAGCTGCTGAACCTGCCCAACCGCCCCCGCGAGTGCAGGTCGCGGGGGCGGCTTGTGGGGGGTGGTACAGGTACTGATTCCCAGGGCCGACCCGTTCACGCCCGCTCGCCGGGAATCGGGGACATCCGCACCCCGCGGACACCTTCTGGCGGAAGCCGGGGCGATTCCGCGCCCGCTTGGTGAAGTCATGGGGCCCCTCGGTACAGTCGGGCCGCGAGAAGGGGAGGCCGGGCATGGCGATCGACGGACTCGACGCGCGGCTGATCGAACTGCTCGCCAGGGAGCCGCGGATCGGCGTGCTCGAGGCCTCACGGCGGCTCGGCGTCGCGCGCGGCACGGCCCAGGCCAGGCTGGAGAAGCTGCAGGCGTCCGGGGTCATCCGGGGCTTCGGCCCGGACGTCGACCCGGCGGCCATCGGCTTCCCGGTCACCGCCTTCGCCACCCTCGAGATCACCCAGGGCCGGGGTGAGGAGGTGCGCCGCCACCTCGGCGGCGTCCCCGAGGTGCTCGAACTGCACACCATCACCGGTCAGGGCGACATGCTCTGCCGCCTGGTGGCCCGCTCCAACGCGGACCTGCAACGGGTGATCGACCGGGTCGTCGGCTTCCCCGGCATCGTCCGGGCGTCCACCGCGATCGTGATGGAGAACCCGGTGCCCCTGCGGGTCATCCCCCTGGTCAGACACGCCGCGGGCGGCGGTTCCTGACCGCTCCCGCCGTACCGCTCAGGGGGCCGACTCACCCGGCTCCTCGGCGCCGGGGATCAGCAGACCACGTAGTTCGTCCTCCACGTCGCCGGCGTCGCCCTCGGTGCCAGGCGGCACCACGCGCAGCGTCCGCTCGAGCCAGGCGGACAGCGGCACCGCCGGCACGTGCAGCAGGGCCTCGCCGTCCGGCGAGCTCAGCGACAGGCAGATCACGTTCCGCCCGGCCTGCTTCGCGGGCCACACCCGCACGTCGCCCTCCCCGGAGGGCCGGAACACGCCCTCCACCAGCAGGTCCCTGGCGAACGTCCAGTGCACCGGGACGTCGGAGCCCAGGTGGAAGGTGATGTGCACGGCGTACGGGTCGTCGGACCGGTACACGAGCCGAGCCGGCACCGGAACGCTGCGCTCAGGCGAGAGCACCAACTGGAGGTCCAACTCCCGCTCGATGATGGTGTGCATGGGATGCGCCCTTCTCTGTGCGGTCCTGCGGAGATAGAGAGGGAGAGACCGGTCTTTCATTACGCGACTCCACGAGAATCGATCAGGACTCCTTCGACGGCCGGGCGGCGGGCCGGAGGGACCGCCCACACCCCGTCGTCGCGGCGCGGATGCGGGTACCCCGGCGGCCCCCCGAGTACGCTGCCCGAGTCCGCGCCGGCACCGATCCGGACGCGCAACTCGCCCCTCGATGGCCGATATTGGGTGGACCCCGGGCCGGTCGGCTCGCACAGTGATGCGGTGACACACCCGACGCCACCCCCCTTCCTGCCAGGACTCACGCTCTCCCGCGTCCTCTACGAGGAGGCCGTGCGACCGCTGCTCGCCGAGCACCACCCGGGGCTGCGGTACGCCGCCGCCCGCGTCGGCCCGGGCTCCGAGGTGCTGGGCTTCGACACCGCCAGGTCCGCCGACCACGAGTGGGGACCGCGACTCGAACTCTTCCTGACCGCCGAGGACGCGGCCGAGCACGGCGCCGACATCGAACGGATGCTCGCCCACCGGCTGCCCAAGGAGGTGCGCGGCTGGCCCACGAACTTCCGGCCGTCGCCCGACCCGGCCGACCCGGTCGGCCTGATGGCCCACACCGAGGGGCCGGTCGCGCACCGGGTCGCGGTCACGGACGTCGGCTCCTGGCTGGCCGAACGCGGCCTCACCGCCGAGCCCGACACCGCGGACTGGCTCGCCATGCCCGCCCAGCGGCTGGCCGAGGTCACCGCCGGCGCCGTCTTCCACGACGGGGTGGGCGAGTTGACCGCCGCGCGGGCCAGGCTCGACTGGTACCCGGACCAGGTGTGGCGCTGGCTGCTCGCCTGCCAGTGGCAGCGGATCGCCCAGGAGGAGGCGTTCCCCGGGCGCTGCGCCGAGGTCGGGGACGACCTGGGCGCGGCCCTGGTCGCCGGGCGGCTGGTGCGGGACTGGATGCGGCTCTGCCTGCTCTACGCGCGCCGGTACCCGCCCTACGGCAAGTGGCTTGGCAGTGCCTTCGCCCGACTGCCGGTCGCCGGCGAGCTGTTGCCCGCGCTGCGCGGCGCGCTCGCCGCCACGGGCGCGGCGCTCCGCGAGCGTCACCTGTGTGACGCGGGCGAGCGGATCGCCGCCCTGCACAACGAATCGGGGCTGACGGCGCCGGTCGATTCCACCCGACGGCCCTACCACAGCCGGCCGTTCCTGGTGCTCGACGCGGGCCGGTTCGCGCGGGAGCTGGCCGGCACGGTGGAGGATCCGGCGCTGCGTGGCCTTCCGTTGACGGGCGCCGTCGACCAGTGGGCGGACAACACGGACTTCCTCGGCGATCCGGGGCCGGCCCGTGCCGCCGTGTGGGCGGCGCTCGGGCGACAGGGCGCGTGGGAACCGGACGGTGTTCGTTAGGGTCCTTCTCGGACAGACTTGGAATGACGCTGGCCGCTTGCGACGTACGATGCTTACTCGCAGTCGCGACCAGAGAGCACGGACGAGGAGATTCGGACCGCATGAGCTCCCCACCCGCAGGAGGCGCCAGCGGCGGCCCGGGGCCCAACTGGTATCCGGACCCGTCCATTCCCGGCTACATCCGGTACTGGAACGGCACCGCCTGGGTGCCGGGCAGCAGCCGGCCCGAGCCGCGGGAGGGCGAGCCCGCGCCCACGCCGCCGGCCGGCTCCGGAGTGGCGCCGGCGGCGCCCACGCCGGCGCAGGCACCCCCCAAGGACGAGACACAGCCCTTCTTCTTCGACGAGGACCCGACACCCGCGGACTCCGGTCCGCAGGTGGCGCACTCGGGCGACCAGCGGGTCGCCTGGGGTTCCGACGAGGACGTGAGCCCGTCGCCGGCCACCGCGGCCGGGCGGGTCGACCCGCGCGGGCAGTTCCGCCGCACCCCGGCCGAGGGCGCCCCCGCGCCCGAGCCGGCACCGTCCCCGGCACCCGAGCCCCCGCCGGCCCAGGCACCGGAGCCTTCGGCGCCGCGCGCCGACGCGGGCGGCGGCTCCTGGGAGCGCCAGGTGCACGAGCTGGCCCAGGGCGGCGGTCAGGGCCCCGACGCGGCCGCCGCCGGCCCTCCCGTCCAGGCGGCCCAGGCGCCCTCGGTGCCCTCCCAGTCGGGCCCGCCAGGGCTCGGCGCCCCGCCGGCGCCCAGCCCGCAGCAGGGCGTTCCGGTGCCGGGGCAGGCGTCGCCGGCCACCCCGCAGGCCGGCCCGCCGCAGTCCAGTCCGCCGCAGGGCGTGCCCACCCCCGGCGGCCCGACCGGGCTCGGCGTCCCGCCGCAGCCGGGGCCCGCCCAGGGCGCCCAGCCCGCGCAGCCCCTGCCACCGGCCCAGCCCGTGCCGCCGCAGGCCGGGCCCGCGCCCGTGCCGCCGGCCAGCCCGGCGCAGGGCGTCGCGGTGCCGCCGACGCGCCCGAGCCCCGGCCAGGGGGTGCCCGTGCCGGGCGCCGCCGCCGGCGGGTACGGCTACCCCCAGCAGCAGCCGCAGCAGCCCGGCGCCCCCGGGGGATACGGCTATCCCCAGCAGCCGGGCGCCGCCGCCGGCGGGTACGGCTACCCCCAGGCCCAGCCCCAGCCTCAGCCCCAGCAGCCCGGTTCCGCCGGTGGCGGCTACGGCTACCCGCAGGCCGGGTCCACGCCGCCGGGCCAGTCGCCCTACCTCCAGGCCCACCAGGGCGATCCGCTCACCATGATCCGGCAGTTCGTCGACCCGGAGCAGAAGTACCCGGCGGGCCTCGGCCGCCGGCTGCTGGCCAGGATCGTCGACTCGCTGCTGCCGGTCGGCGCCGCCGTCGCCGTGGCCCTGCCGCTGGTCGGCCAGGCCCGCGACCACATCCAGGAACAGATCGACGCCGCCGAGCGCGCCGGCATCACCAAGCAGATCTGGCTGATCGACGGCACCACGGGCGGCTACCTCGCCCTCGTCCTCGGCGTCTTCCTGGTCGTCGGGCTGCTCTTCGAGGCGCTGCCCACCGCGATCTGGGGCACCACTCTCGGCAAGGGCATGGTCGGCGCCCGGGTGGTCGACGTCGAGCGGCAGGAGAAGCCGTCGTTCGGCGCGGCGCTGCTGCGCTGGCTGCTGTACAACGTGCTGGCGTTGCTGGTGGTGGGGATCGTCAGCCTGGTGCTCGGCGCCCGCGACCGGCCCTGGCGCCAGGCATGGCACGACAAGGCGGCCCACACCTTCGTGGCCGTCACCAAGCCGAACGGCTAGCCGCCCTCGCACCGGGGGCGCGTCATCCATCCGCCCGGCGCCCGGATGCGGGGCGCCGGGCGTCGGGGTGGACTGAGGGCATGAGCACTCACCAGCCACGGCCCGACCCCGAGGAAGGCCCCGGCCGGGAGGCCGGGGAGGGCGAGGGGCTGCCCAAGGCCCCGCCGCCGGGCGAGCCCTACGGCGACAACCCCTACGGCGGCCCGGCCGGCGCGGCCGACCCGCTGGCCGGCATGCCCCCGCTGGCCAACCGCGGCAGGCGCCTGGTCGCCCGCATCATCGACTCGATCATCGTCGGCGTGCCGGTCACGCTGCTGATGTGGCCGCTGGTGGGGAACTACGGCTGGGACGGCGACGGCGGTGGCGGCGCGTACGGCTCGGAGGCCGTCGTGATCGTCGTCTACTTCATCTACGAGGGCCTGATGCTCAGCGCCCGTGGCCAGACCCTGGGCAAGATGGCCATGCGCATCCGGGTGGCGATGCTGCGGGACGGCGCGGTGCCGCGCGGCAACCCGGCCTGGTACCGGGCCGGGGTCTACTCGCTGCCACAGCTGCTGCCGTGCATCGGCTTCGTGTTCTGGCTGGTCAACGTGCTCAACTGCACCTGGGACAAGCCGTACCGGCAGTGCGTGCACGACAAGGCGGCCAGGACCGTGGTGGTCTCGACCGCCTGATGGTCGGAGCCCCGCCGCGGAACCCCGCCGCGGGGTGTCGGGCGCGGGCGTGCGCGCGGGGGCGCGCGCCGCTCAGACCGTTACGCCAGGGCGCCGGCGCGGGGTGTCGAGCGGCTCCGGTTGGGCAGTCTTCGGGAGCCGCGCGGCGGGGGCCCGGCCGGCGCGGCGGGCCCGCAGGGCCAGTGCGACCAGGACGCCGAGCAGCAGGGCGACGCCGGCCACCAGCGCGAGACCCGGGCCGGAGAGGGCCGGTGCCAGCAGGAGTAACGCGAAGGTGGTGGTGACGACGGTGACCGAACCGTAGATGATCTGCGCGGGGGTCGGGTGCGGCATCGCGGTGTCCGTCCTCGGTGCTGGTTGTGGCGGGCCGTGCCGGAGGGGCGGTGCCCCAGGAAGGCGTTCCGTGTTTCGAACGGTTCTACGGCCCTCGATGCCCGCGCGACGCCGTCGGTAAGCGCGCGCCGGGCGGCATGACCGATGCACGGGGGGCGCACGGATTCATGGCATGACGGCTTGACAGACGGACGAACGACCGTAGTGGTAGCGGGGGGTTGAATCAAGGGCTGTCTTTTTCTGAATCACTCATGTCAAATGCACCCGTCGTGTCACTGCTCGCGCAGGGAGGACAGTCAACAGGTGAACATGGGGAAGAGATCCACGAGATCGAGGACCGCCGCGGTCGCGACGGCCGTCGCCGCCATCGGCGCGGCGGTGCTGCTGCCCGCCGGGGTCGCCCAGGCGCAACCGCCCGCGGATCCGGAGGCGGCGCCCGAGGTCGAGGAGCCGTACGCCGCGGAGCCCGAGCTCGAGAACCCCCTGGGGGACAAGCGCGAGTCGCAGCGTCAGGAGGCCTACCAGCAGCTCCTGTCGGGCGAGGCCACGGCGCGGACCAGGGGCGGCTCCGAGGTCGTCGAGCTGAGCGACGGCGAGTTCGTCGACATGGCGACGACCGGCACCGACCGGATCTTCACGATCCTCGTGGAGTTCGGTGACGAGATCCACCCGGAGTACGGCGGTGACCCGGGCCCGCTGGTCAACCAGATCCCGGAGCCGGACCGCGAGGTGGACAACTCCACCATCTGGCAGGAGGACTTCGACCGCCAGTACTACGAGGACGTGTACTACTCGGAGGACCCGGACGTCCCGTCCGTGAAGCAGTACTTCGAGCAGCAGTCCTCGGGGCGCTACTCGGTCGAGGGCTACGTCAGCGACTGGGTCAGGGTCGACTACAACGAGGCCAGGTACGGCAACAACGCCTGTGGCTCCACCGTCTGCCGCTCGGTGTGGGAGGTCGTCGCGGACGGCGTCACCACCTGGTACGAGGAGCAGCTCGCCCAGGGCGCGACCCCGGAGGAACTGCGGGCCACGCTCGCCGAGTACGACCGGTACGACCGGTACGACTACGACGGCGACGGCGACTTCAACGAGCCGGACGGCTATCTGGACCACTTCCAGATCGTGCACGCCGGCGAGGACGAGTCGGCCGGCGGCGGCGCGCAGGGCGAGGACGCCATCTGGGCGCACCGTTGGTACGCGTTCGCCGACCAGGCCGGCGTCACGGGCCCCGAGTTCAACCCGCTCGGCGGCACCGAGATCGGCGACACCGGCCTCTGGGTCGGCGACTACACCATCCAGCCGGAGAACGGCGGTGTGGGCGTCTTCGCCCACGAGTACGCCCACGACCTCGGCCTGCCCGACCTGTACGACACCCAGGGTGGCGAGAACGGCACCGCGTTCTGGACCCTGATGTCGTCCGGCTCCTGGCTCGGCCCCGGTGACGGCTCCATCGGCGCCCTGCCCAACGACATGGGTCCGTGGGAGAAGCTGCAGCTCGGCTGGCTCGACTACGAGGTGGCCCGGGCCGCCACCCGGTCCACCCACCAGCTCGGCGCGTCCGGCCTCGCCTACCCGGAGGACGGCGACAGCCGTGGCACCCAGGCGCTGATCGTCGAGCTGCCGGAGAAGACCGTCACCACCCCGATACACCAGCCGGCCCAGGGCGAGAACCAGTGGTGGAGCGGCTCGGGCGACGACCTGAACAACACCCTGACCCGCACCGTCGACCTGACCGGCGCCAGTTCCTCGGCCTCCCTCGACCTCACCGGCTGGTGGTCCATCGAGGAGGGCTTCGACTACCTCTACGCCGAGGCGACGACCGACGGCGGCTCGACGTGGACCGCGCTGGACGGCACGGCGAACGGCGAGGCGCTGCCGACCGACAGCGCCGGCCGCACGGCCATCTCGGGCGAGTCGATGGGCGACGTCCCGGTCTCCTACGCGCTGGACGACTACGTCGGGCAGTCCGTGGAGGTCCGCTTCCGCTACCAGACCGACGGCTCGCTGACCATGACCGGCTTCACGGCCGACGAGATCTCCGTGACCGCGGACGGCGAGACGGTCTTCTCGGACGACGCGGAGAGCGGCGAGGGCGACTGGGAGGCCGACGGCTTCAGCGTCGTGGGCGAGGCCATCACCGGCGAGTACCCGCAGTACTACCTGGTGGAGAACCGGCAGTACGTCGGCTACGACCGCACGCTGCGGACCGGCCCGTACAACTTCGGTTTCCTGGACCAGCGCCCTGACTGGGTCGAGCACTTCCCCTACCAGAACGGCATGCTGGTCTGGCTGTGGGACACCTCGGAACTCGACAACGACGTCAGCCAGCACCCGGGCACCGGCCTGGTCCTGCCGGTCGACGCGCACGCCGAGGCGGACCGCTGGTCGGACGGCTCCCTGATGCGCAACCGGATCCAGTCGCGGGACGCCACCTTCAGCTGGTACCCGACCCGCCGACTGACCCTGCACCGCAACAGCGAGCCCACCACCCTGCGGGCGGAGCTCGGCGCCCCGGTCTTCGACGACCGGAACGGCACGTACTACGACACGGACAACCCGTTCCACAGCGTGCGGGTGCCGGACACCAACACCAGGATCTCGATCGTCTCGCAGCCGCTGAACACCTCGAAGCCGATCACGGTGCGGGTGTCCCCGAGCGGACGGTGATCGAGCGATCACACATCCGTGGGTGACCACGGTCTCGGCCGCCGCCCCTCGACGGGCGGCGGCCGAGCGCGTAAGGATGTGTGACATGTCAGATGGAGGTTTCGTCCAGCTGCCGGACGGCAGCGTCGTCGTCGCGCTCGGCCTGCCGCACCCCGTCGCACCGGGCCGCAGCGTGCGGGTGCTGGTGCACGCGGTCAACCGGCCACGGGCGCTGACGCGGGTGCGGAACCTCGGGCTGCGGGCCGTCTACCTGCGGGGCAACACGGCACCGCCGACCCCCGACGAGATCTCCGCCGTCCTCCACCACCCCGACGGCCTGGTCTGGCGCCACCGCCCCTCGGAAGCCGCCGACTCCTGGCGCCCCATCCGCCACCTGCTACGGGACGCCTGCGAGACGCCTGCGGCGGGCCTGGCCGTGTAGGACCGGCCCGGCCGGGGCGGGCGCCGGCCGTCTGGCGGCCGTGCCGACCGGCGCTCCGCGCCGCCGAGGCGGTGACCCGCCGGGTGGCCGGGAGGTTGGTGGCGCTCGCCCCGTTTGGTTGGCCGTGCCGGCCCGGCCCCGGCCGGGGCGGTGGCGTGGCCTCGCGCCGCTGCCGGGCTCGGCTGGTGCGCTGGTCGCGCACCGCGCGACCTGGGTGCGGGCTCCGCCCTCCGCTCCACCCGTTGCCGGTGCCGGCGGGGCGGGAAAGGGCGGATGGGGGGCAAACCCCTGGGACACCCCCGGTGGGTGGGGCCCTCAGTCGGCCGCGACCACCGGGTCGCCGCTGAGTTCGATGCCGGCGGCCGTCATCTCCTCGCGGGCCGCCTCGACGGTCTTCCGGCTGACGCCCGCCGTCAGGCTCAGCAGGACCCGCGTCTCCAGGCCCTCCCGCGCCGCGTCCAACGCCGTCGCCCGCACGCAGTGGTCCGTGGCGATGCCGACCACGTCCACCGCTGTCACGCCCCGCGCCCGCAGCCAGTCGGCGAGGGAGAGGCCCGACTCGTCCGTGCCCTCGAAGCCGCTGTAGGCCGCCGCGTAGGCGCCCTTGTCGAAGATCGAGTCGACGGCCCCCGACGCCACCGCCGGCGCGAAGTTCGGGTGGAAGCCGGCGCCCTCGGTGCCGGCCACGCAGTGCCTCGGCCAGGAGCGCACGAAGTCGGGCCGCTCCGAGAAGTGGTCGCCCGGGTCGACATGGTGGTCGCGGGTGGCGACCACGTGCTGGTAGCCCGGCGTGGCCGCCCCGATCAGGTCGGTGATCGCCGCGGCGACGTCCGCCCCGCCGGCCACGGGGATGCTTCCCCCCTCGCAGAAGTCGTTCTGCACGTCGACCACGATCAGGGCGCGCTGCATTCTGAACACCTCACTTGCGTCTACGAACGATCCGGACCGATCACGAGCATCGCGAGTACTACCAGCAACCTACGCGGTCACCGGGGACTCCGTGCGGTAACGGGTCGGGAGCACCGGCTCGCCGCGCGACAGCTGGGTCGCGGAGAGCGGCAGCCCGCTGCGCGCCGTCTCGTGGCGGCGCCGCGCCGTGTCCAGGGTCTCCCGGTCGAGCACCCGGCCGGCCCGCATCAGCTCCACGCTCAGCAGCGAGCCGGCCAGCTCCTCGGGCACCGGTCCTGTGCCGATCACCTCCGCCGCGGCCACCCCGTACTCGTCCTTGGCCCGCGCCGCCCACTTCACGCCGCCGACCGACAGCTTGCCGCCCAGCGACTTCTTGGCCACCGGCACCAGCGGCGCCCGCGCGTCCTCGCCGGCGGCCCTGGCCACCAGCTTGTAGACCATCGAGGCGGTCGGGTGCCCGCTGCCGGTGACCAGCTGGGTGCCGACCCCGTAGGCGTCCACCGGCGCAGCCGCCAGCGAGGCGATCGCGTACTCGTCCAGGTCGCTGGTCACCACGATCCTGGTGTCGCGCGCGCCGAGATCGTCCAGCTGCTGCCGCACCCGGTGCGCCACCACCAGCAGGTCGCCCGAGTCGATCCGGACGGCGCCGAGCCCCGGGCCCGCCACCTCGACGGCCGTCCTGACCGCCTCGGCGACGTCGTAGGTGTCCACCAGCAGCGTGGTGCCGGTGCCGAGCGAGTCGACCTGGGCCTGGAAGGCGTCCCGCTCCGAGTCGTGCAGCAGGGTGAACGCGTGCGCGCTGGTGCCCACCGTCGGGATGCCCCAGCGGAAGCCGGCCGCCAGGTCGGAGGTCGAGGAGAAGCCGCCGACGTACGCCGCCCTGGCCGCGGCGACCGCCGCCAGCTCGTGGGTGCGGCGCGCGCCCATCTCGATCAGCGGCCGGCCGGCCGCCGCGACCGACATCCGGGAGGCGGCCGCGGCCACCGCCGAGTCGTGGTTGAGGATCGAGAGGATCACGGTCTCCAGCAGCACGCACTCCGCGAAGGTGCCCTCCACCTGGAGGATCGGCGAACCGGGGAAGTAGATCTCGCCCTCCGGGTAGCCGTGGATGTCGCCGGTGAACCGGTAGTCGGCCAGCCAGTCGAGCGTCGGCCGGTCCACGACGCCGTGCTCGCCGAGGAAGTCCAGGATGGCCGGCTCGAAGCGGAAGTTCTCCACCGCGTCGAGGACCCGGCCGGTCCCCGCCACCACGCCGTAGCGGCGGCCCTCCGGCAGCCGCCTGGTGAAGACCTCGAACACGGAGCGCCGGTGCGCGGTGCCGGCCCGCAGCGCCGCCTGCAGCATCGTCAGCTCGTACTGGTCGGTGAACAGGGCGGTCGAGGGCACCGCCACGGGCGCTCCCGGCCGTCCTTCGCCCATCACATCCACGTTCATGGGCGCCAGCCTACACCGGATCTCGTCAGAGTGACGATATCGATCCTCGGAGGACGCCCCGGAGCCGTCCGGGGGCCGCCGCTTGGGCGCCCGGGCCCCGGGGATGGCAGCATGGGACACGTGAGTGCCATCCCCATGGAGATCGAGAGCACGGAGTCGCAGCAGGCGCCGGCCGACGTCCCGGCGCCCGACGTACCGTGGGTCACGGTCGTGCACAACGACCCGGTGAACCTCATGAGTTACGTGACCTATGTCTTCCAGGCGTATTTCGGCTACTCGAAGGACAAGGCCAAGAAGCTGATGCTCGACGTGCACCACAAGGGCCGGGCGATCGTCTCGCAGGGCAGCCGCGAGGAGATGGAGCGGGACGTGCAGGCGATGCACGGCTACGGGCTCTGGGCGACGCTGCAGCAGGACCGGTGATGGCGGGCTACTTCGAGGCCACACGCGACCCGGAGGGCGGCGCGTCACTCACGCTCGACGACGTCGAGATCTCCATCCTGCGCAGCCTGGCCACCCAACTGCTTGAGCTGATCGGACCGGAGCGTGGCCCGGAGGGCGCCGGCGGCGACCCGCTGGACGCGCTGTTCACCGAGGGGCCGAGCGAGCCGCCGAAGGATCCGGCGCTGGCCAGGCTCTTCCCCGACGCCTACGGCGAGCCGGGGCAGGAGGCGGACGACGAGGTCCGCCGGCAGTCCGCCGAGTTCCGCCGCTTCACCGAGACGGACCTGCGGGCCCGTAAGCGGGACGACCTGCTGGCCATGGTGCGCGGCCTGGACGAGGCGGCGAGCGGCGCGGAGGGCGGCGACGCCGTGCTGACCCTCGGGCCCGAGGACGCCAGGCGCTGGCTGGGCGCGCTCAACGACCTGCGGCTCACCCTTGCCGTGCGGCTCGACATCAAGGACGACGAGGCCGCCGAGGCGCTCCTCGACATCCCGGACGGCGAACCGAACAAGCCGCTGATCATGGCCTACGTCTGGCTCGGCGCCCTCCAGGACTCCCTGATCGGGACGCTGCTGCCCTGACCCCGCGGGCGCCGTCCTACCCTGACGCCATGCTTACCATCAGCCAGGAGCTGCGCGAGAAGATCATCGCCCACGCCCGCGCCGACCACCCGGACGAGGCCTGCGGGGTGGTCGCGGGCCCCGCCGGCAGCGACCGCCCCGAGCGCTTCGTCCCGATGCTCAACGCGGCGCGCTCGCCCACGTTCTACGAGTTCGACTCGGGTGACCTGCTCCGGCTCTACCGGGAGATGGACGACCGGGACGAGGAGCCGGTGGTCATCTACCACTCGCACACCGCCACCGAGGCGTACCCCTCCCGCACCGACATCTCCTACGCCAACGAGCCGGGCGCGCACTACGTCCTGGTCTCCACCGCCGAGTGCGGCAACGGCGAGGGCCCGGTCTCGTTCCGCTCCTTCCGGATCGTGGCGGGCGAGGTCACCGAGGAGGAGGTGCGGGTGGTGTGAGCGCCATGTGTTATGAGCCGATTTCCATGCGCGTCTCCGGGAATCGCTACGATGCGACCATGGTTTCCCACGGCGTGAACGACGAATGGCCCGGCGGCGCTCCGCTGGTGGCGCGTCTGCACGTCGACCTGTGCCGCCTCGCCAGCGCCATGTGTCGCGCTGCTCGCTGATCCAGCCGCTACTGCCGCACGTTCCCGCCTGTCGCAACCCACGAGCCCTTCCCTGGAGTCCGCATGGCCATCGAGGTCCGCATCCCGACCATCCTCCGCAGCTACACCGACGGCCAGAAGGCGGTCAAGGGCACCGGTGCGACCATCGCCGAGCTCTTCACCGACCTGGACGCCAACCACCCCGGCATCAAGGACCGGCTCGTCGAGGACGGCGGCAAGCTGCGCCGCTTCGTCAACGTCTACCTCAACGACGAGGACGTCCGCTTCCTCGCCGGCGTCGACACGGAGCTGTCCGACGGCGACAGCGTCACCATCCTGCCGGCCGTCGCCGGGGGCATGCGCTGATGCGCTTCGACTCGCCGCTGGCAGCCGTGGGCAACACGCCGCTGGTGCGGTTGCCGCGGCTCTCGCCGGCCGAGAACGTGCGGATCTGGGCCAAGCTCGAGGACCGCAACCCGACGGGATCGATCAAGGACCGCCCCGCGCTGTTCATGATCGAGCAGGCGGAGAAGGACGGCCGGCTCACCCCCGGCTGCACCGTCCTGGAGCCCACCTCGGGCAACACCGGCATCTCGCTGGCCATGGCGGCCAGGCTCAAGGGCTACCGGATGGTGTGCGTGATGCCGGAGAACACCTCGTCGGAGCGGCGCGAGCTGCTGGCCATGTGGGGCGCGGAAATCATCCCGTCCCCGGCCGCCGGCGGCTCCAACACGGCGGTCCGGGTGGCCAAGGAACTGGCCGCCGAGCACCCCGACTGGGTGATGCTCTACCAGTACGGCAACCCGCACAACAGCGGCGCCCACTACGCCACCACGGGACCCGAGATCCTGGCCGACCTGCCGTCGGTCACCCACTTCGTCGCCGGCCTCGGCACCACCGGCACGCTGATGGGCGTCGGCCGCTACCTCCGGGAGCAGCGGCCCGACATCCAGATCGTCGCGGCCGAGCCGCGCTACGACGACCTGGTCTACGGCCTGCGAAACCTGGACGAGGGCTTCGTCCCCGAGCTGTACGACGAGTCCGTGCTGACCTCCCGCTACTCGGTCGGCTCGGCCGACGCGGTGACGCGGACCCGGGAACTCCTCGCCCAGGAGGGCATCTTCGCCGGCGTCTCGACGGGCGCCGCGCTCCACGCGGCGATCGGCGTCGGCCGCCGGGCCCTCCGGGCCGGTCAGACCGCGGACATCGTCTTCATCGTTGCCGACGGCGGCTGGAAGTACCTGTCCACGGGCGTCTACACGGCCCCGACGACGGAGGCGGCCATCGAGGCCCTCCACGGCCAGCTCTGGGCGTAACCGCTGCGCGCTTGGCGTTGGCCACCGGGCCGCCGGGCCGCCGGGCCGCCGGCCCCGGGTCACCGGCGCGCCGCCGCCCCGCGCATAGCGCGGGGAGCCGCGCCGCGCCCACCCGCCCTTGGCGGGTGGCCTCGCGCGGCCCGGGCCGCGCGCCTGCGGCGCCGGGCCGGTCGGCGGCGTAGCCGCCCACGGCCTTCGGCCGCGGTGGCGCCCGCCGCGTCGCCGCGCGTAGCGCGGGAGCGCCCGCGCTGCGGGAAAGGGCGGGTGGGTGGGGAAAGCCGCGCCGAGCGCGGTGGCGCGGCCTGCGGCGAAGGTGCCAAAACACATAGTGTCGGCTCCGTGACCGTACGCAGTTACTCCTCCCTCAAGGCCCCCGCGGAGCGGACCGTGTGGACCCGCCTCACGCGGCGGGACTCGTTGGCGCGGCGTCTTGACTGGACGCTGGTCGGGGCCGCCGGGATCCTCTCCCTCATCGGCACGCTGCTGGTGTACTCCGCGACCCGCGGCCGGACCGATCTCAACAACGGCGACCCGCAGTACTTCCTGCTCCGCCACATCCTCAACCTCGCCATCGGCGTCGGCCTCGCCTCCGCCATGGTGTGGCTCGGCCACGTCCGGCTGCGGAGCGCCGCGCCCGTGCTGTACGCGGTGTCGGTGGTGATGTCGCTGGCCGTGCTGTCGCCCCTCGGTTCGACGGTGAACGGCTCCCGGAGCTGGATCCAGGTCGGCGGCGGCTTCGCGTTCCAGCCGTCCGAGCTGGTCAAGGTCGGTGTGATCCTGGCCATGGCGATGCTGCTCGCGGCGCCGCTGGAGAACGAGGCGCGGGCGCGGCCCGACACCCGGGCGGTGTTGCAGGCGCTGGGGATCGCCGCGGTGCCTGCCGTGTTGATCCTGTTGACGCCGGACGTCGGCCAGACCATGGTGATCGCCGCGATCGCGCTCGGCGCGCTGCTGGCCTCCGGCACCGGCCGGGCGTGGATCCTCGGGCTGCTCGGCCTCGGCGTGCTCGCCGCGCTCGCGGTCTGGCAGGCGGGGCTGCTCGACGAGTACCAGATCAACCGGTTCGCGGCCTTCGCCAACCCCGCACTCGACCCGGCGGGCGTCGGCTACAACACCAACCAGGCCAGGATCGCCATCGGCTCCGGTGGCCTCACGGGTCAGGGCCTGTTCCACGGCAGCCAGACCACCGGACAGTTCGTGCCCGAGCAGCACACCGACTTCATCTTCACGGTCGCCGGCGAGGAACTCGGCTTCGTCGGCGCCGGCCTGGTGATCCTGCTGCTCGGCGCGGTGCTGTGGCGTGGCTGCCGGATCGCGCTGCACGCCCCCGACACCTACGGGACGATCGTCGCGGTGGGGATCGTCACCTGGATCGCGTTCCAGACCTTCCAGAACATGGGTATGGCGCTCGGCATCATGCCGGTGACCGGGCTGCCGCTCCCGTTCCTCTCGTACGGCGGCTCGTCCATGTTCGCCGTCTGGATCGCCGTCGGCCTGCTGCTGGCCATCCACGTCAGGTCGCGCAGCCGACTGTGATCCCCGGCTCAGCGCCGGCGGCCTCGCCCGCGACGTCCGCCGAGGCGTCCGGTGCCGTCAAGGACCGCCGCGACGAGGCCGAGCAACGCGACTCCGGCGAGCGCCAACCACCACACTCCGTCCACGTGTGCGACGGTACCCCGCGCTGGTGATTCCGCCCACACCGCGGCACGCACAAGGCGCGGTCCGGTCCGTTGCGACTTAGAGTCGTTCGAACCCCACTACGGAGGTTCCCCCTTCCATGAAGCTCACCGTCGTCGGCTGCTCGGGGTCATTCCCGTCCGCGGACTCGGCCTGTTCCTGTTACCTCATCGAGGCCGAGGGCTACCGGCTGCTCCTAGACATGGGCAATGGCGCCCTCGGCGAGCTACAGAAGTACATCGGCCTCTACGACATCGACGCGATCGCGCTCAGCCATCTCCACCCCGACCACTGCATCGACATGTGCGGCTACTTCGTGGCCCGTTACTACCGGCACGAGGGCGGCCGCTGCGATCCGGTGCCGGTCTACGGCCCGGCGGGCACCGAGCACCGGCTGACCACCGCGTACGACGACACCCCGTCCGAGAAGTCGATGAGCGAGGTCTTCGACTTCCACACCCTGACCTCGGGCGACACCTTCCGCCTGGGCCCGTTCACGGTCACCGCCCGGCGCGTCACCCATCCGGTGGAGACCTACGGCTTCCGGATCGAGCACCGGGGCCGGGTCTTCTGCTACTCGGGGGACAGCGGCCGCTGCGACTCGCTCACCGGGCTCGCCGCCGACGCCGACCTCTTCCTGTGCGAGGCCTCGTTCACCGACGGCAAGGAGGACCTGCCGGAGGTGCACCTCAACGGTCGGCAGGCGGGGGAGTGCGCGCGGCGGGCCGGCGCCGAGCGGCTGGTGCTCACTCACATCCCGCCGTGGACGGACGCCCAGGTCAACCTGTGCGACGCCAAGGCCGTGTTCGAGGGCCCGGTGGAGCTGGCCCGCCCCGGCGCGGTCTACGAGGTGTGAGACGCCGTAGGCTCGCGGCATGTCACGAATCGACGGCCGCGCGGCCGATGAGCTCCGTCCCGTCCGGATCGAGCGGGGCTGGAGCAAGCACGCCGAAGGCTCCGTCCTCGTCTCCTTCGGGGACACCCGGGTGCTGTGCACCGCCAGCGTCACCGAGGGGGTGCCGCGCTGGCGGCGTGGCAGCGGCGAGGGCTGGGTGACCAGCGAGTACGCGATGCTGCCGCGCGCCACCAACACCCGGGGCGACCGGGAGTCGGTGCGCGGCAAGATCGGCGGCCGCACCCACGAGATCTCGCGGCTGATCGGCCGTTCGCTGCGGGCCGTCATCGACTTCAGGGCGCTGGGCGAGAACACCTTCGTGCTCGACTGCGACGTGCTGCAGGCCGACGGCGGCACCAGGACGGCCGCCATCACCGGCGCCTACGTGGCGCTGGCCGACGCCGTCGCCTGGGCGCAGCGCGAGAAGCTGGTCAGGGGCCGTTCCCAGCCGCTGACCGGCACGGTGGCCGCGGTCAGTGTGGGCATCGTGGGCGGGGTGCCGATGCTGGACCTCGCCTACGAGGAGGACGTGCGCGCCGAGACCGACATGAACGTGGTCTGCACCGGCGACGGTCACTTCGTCGAGGTGCAGGGCACCGCCGAGGGCAAGCCGTTCGACCGCTCCGAACTCAACGCGCTGCTCGACCTGGCCGTCGCCGGCTGCGCCCGGCTCGACGCGGCGCAGCGTGCCGCCCTCGCCGAGGGGTAGGACCAAGGCGTGAGCGGAATTCGAGCGAAGGCGGGCGTGGTCGTCGCGGCGATCGCGGCGACGGGTTTCACGTTGGCGTGTGACGTCCAACAGGCGGTGGACTGCGCGCGGATAGCGGTCGCGGTGACCGGCAATCTCAACGATCTCCAGCAGGCGGTCGACGCGGGCGACGTGGACGCGTTCGACGCCGCGTTGGACGACCTGGACCAGAATGTGGCGGACCTGCACGGCGTCGACGGCGCGGACGCGGAGGAGGCGGCCGAGTCGGTGGCCGCCGCGGCCGAGACGATCAGGGCGTCGGGCGGGGGCGAGGGCGGGGGCCAGCTCGAGGTGGACCTGGCGCCGCTCGGGGAGGCGGTCTCGGCGCTGAGCGGAGTGTGCTCGGAGTAACCCCGGCGTCTCGTTCGGCTCCTCGAACGCATTGCAGAATCTCGAACCGATGTCTTGACGTGGCTCGAAACAGCTCCTTAACGTGTCGAATCACCCGGTTGACTGCGTAGTCAGACCGCGTAGTCAACCACCGTTGCCGGCGAAGGAGCTGGTCGTGGCAGGTCGGGTCTCGATGCGGGAGATAGCCGAGCGGGCCGGCGTCTCGCAGAAGACGGTCTCGCGCGTCGTGAACGGCGAGCCCCACGTCAGCCGGGAAGTGCGGGAGCGCGTCGAGCGCGAGATCGCCCGCCTCGGCTACCTGCCGGACGCCAACGCCCGCGCCCTCGTCACCCGCCGCTCCCGGCGGATCGGCATCCTCACCACCGACACCGGCTTCTTCGGCCCCGCCTCCGTGTTGCGGGACCTGGAGCGCGCCGCCCGGAACGCCGGCTACTTCGTCAGCGTCGTGCACGCCGACGACCGGGACCCCCAGGAGACCGCCAGGTCGGTGCGGCACCTGGTCAGCCAGGGCGTGGAGGCGCTCGCCGTCTCCGCGCCCGTGCTCGGCGTCCTCGACCAGCTGACCGGGGTGCCCGCCGGCGTTCCCGTGCTGCGCATGGAGTTCCCCGAGGGCCCCGCGCGGCCCGGCGTGATCCGGGTCGGCAGCGACGACGCGAGCAGCGCCCGGGAGGCGACGGCCCACCTGCTGGCCCTCGGCCACCGCACCGTGCACCACATCGCGGGCCCGCCGTCCTGGTCGGTGACCGCCCGTCGGATCGGCGGCTGGCGGGCCGCGCTGCGCGCCGCCGGCGCCCCCGAGCCGGCCTTCGCGCACGGCGACTGGAGCGCGGCCGCCGGCTGCCGGATCGCGCGCGAACTGCTCGCGGACGCGGACGTCACCGCGCTGTTCGTGGCCAACGACCAGATGGCCATCGGCGCCATGTACGCCGTGCAGCGCTCGGGTCGCCGGGTGCCGGAGGACGTCAGCGTGGTCGGGTTCGACGACATCCCGGAAGCCGCCTACCTCTCCGTGCCGCTGACCACGGTCCGGCAGGACTTCACGGCGATGGCCGAGCAGGGCATGCGCCGCCTGGTCGCCGCCGTGACCGCAGACGGCCGCCCGCCGGGGCCGTCCGACGACGCGCTGATCCCCGGCACCTTCGTGGTCCGGGAGAGCACCGCACCACCAGCACGACCCAGCACCCGACGGGCAGCGCTGCCCGAGAACGGGGGACGACCATGACCCAACGCATCCCACCACCTCCCGGGACGATGTCCCGCCGCGGACTGCTGCGCCTCGGCGGCGGCGTCGGCGCGGCCGCCCTGCTCGGCGGCGCGCTGAGCGGCTGCGGCCGGGCCGCCAGCGCCGAGCCCGTCACCTCGGGCTCCGTGAACCTGGCGTTCTGGACCCACGACCAGGCGTACGTCGACTTCTTCGAGACCGCGGCCCGCAACGCCGAGGCCGCCGGCGACAGCCCGTTCCGCTGGCACCTCGCTCCCACCAGGGCCGGCGCGGCGGACGTGGTGACCAAGACCATCGCGCAGGCCATCGCGGGACGTGGCACCCCGGACGTCGCGGGCCTGGAGATCGGCGCCTTCCCCCGGTTCCTGCGCGGCGAGATCGCCGCCGAGCTGATCGAGCCCCTGGAAGGCCACATCGAGGCGGACGTCCGCGACGACCTGCTGCCCTCGCGCACCGCGCCGTTCACCAAGGACGGCCACCTCTACGCGCTGGACTCCGACGCGCCGCTGGTCGTCTACTACTACCGCGAGCCCGAGTTCGACCGGGCCGGGCTGCCGACGGACGTCGCCACCTGGGACGAGCTGGCCGAGGCCGGGCGCCGCGCCCACGAGCGGCACGGCGTGGCCGTCGGCGCGGTCGCGGTCGGCAGCGACCTGGGCCAGGTCGTGCAGATCTTCGACATGCTGCTGATGCAGAGCGGCGGGCGGCTCTTCGACGAGGACGGCACCCTCACCATCGAGACCCCGGAGGCCGAGCGGGCCCTCGCTTTCCTGGTCCGCGGCGTGCGGGAAGGTTTCATCACCACGGTCTCCGACTTCTACGGGCCCGGCATGCAGGCCGCCCTCAAGTCCGGCGAACTGATCGGCCAGTGGATGGCCACCTGGTACAAGATCTACGGCCTGATGCCCAACGTGCCCGAGCAGTCGGGCCAGTGGCGCATCCGGCCGCTGCCGGTCTTCTCCGACGGCGGCTCCCGCACCTCCTTCACCGGCGGCACCGGCTTCGCGGCGCTGACCGGCAAGCGGAACACGCTCGCCGGCGTCGAACTCGTCACGTCCGCCTACCTCACCCCCGCCGAACAGATCCGCCGCTACGTCGACCTGGGCTACCTCCCCACCCGGCGCTCCGTCTTCGACGACCCGCAGCTGCTGGAGATCGAGGACGAGTACTGCGGCGGCCAGCGCATGTTCGAGGTCTACCGCGAGGTCGTCGACGAGGCGCCGGTGTTCTACCTCAGCGCCGACAAGCCGATCCTCGACACCGTGCTCAGCGGCCACCTGCTGCGCGCCTACCACGGCGACTCCTCGCCGGCCGAGGCCCTGCGGAACGCCGCCGAGGACTTCCGCGGCCAGACCCGGAACCACGATTGAGGTGCCACCGATGACGACACTCCAGGCCACGCCCCCGGCGCGCAAGCGCCGCCAGCTCGCGCCCTATGCCTTCATCGCGCCCTTCTACGTGCTCTACGCGCTGTTCATGGTCGTGCCCATCGGAGCCGCGGTCTACCTCTCCATGACCGACTGGGTCGGCCTCGGCACCCCCGAGTTCGTCGGCCTGCGGAACTTCGCCGACCTCGCCCGCGACACCAGCTTCCACAAGGCGCTCGGCAACTCCCTGATCTTCGTGCTGGTGAGCCTGTTCATCATCGTCCCGGCCGCGCTCCTCATCGCCCAGGCACTCAACACCAGGGGACTGCGCGCCCGCGACCTGTTCCGGGTCACCTTCTTCCTCCCCATGGTGATCTCGCCCATCGTGATCGCCCTCGTCTACAGCCTGGTCTTCGACCGGCAGTACGGGCTGCTCAACTCGGTGCTGCGGGCGCTCTTCGGAGCCGGGAACACCGACTGGCTCGGCGACCCCACCATGGCCAAGGTCTCCGTCAGCTTCGTGCTGCTGTGGCGCTGGGTCGGCTACCTCACCATCTTCTTCCTCGCCGCCCTCCAGGCCGTGCCCCGCGAGCGCTACGAGGCCGCCGAACTGGACGGCGCCGGCGTGCTGCGGACGTTCTCCGCCGTCACGCTGCCCGCCATCCGGCCGGTGACCGCGTTCGTCGTGGTCACCTCGTTCATCGGCTCGGCCCAACTCTTCGACGAGCCCTACCTGATCACCGGCGGCGGCCCCGGCGAGGAGACCCTGACCGTCGCGATGTTCGTCTACCGGGCCGCCTTCGAGCGCCAGCAGTTCGGCTACGCGGCCGCGGCCGGCCTCGTCCTCTTCGTCTTCGTCTTCGGGGTCAGCCAGATCCTGAACCGGCTGTTCTCCATCGGGAGGATCTCATGAGCGCCGTCACCACCGCGCGAGACCGTCTGCCGGGAGGCGCCGCCACGCCGCCGTCCCCACCCACCGGCAACCGCCCCCCGCGGCGCTACTCCCTCACCGGCCGGATCCTGCTCTACGTCACGCTGAGCGTGCTGCTGCTGGTCTTCGTCGCGCCCATGCTGTGGGCCGTCAGCGGCTCGTTCAAGCCGCGCGGCGACCTCTTCGAGTACCCGCCGAAGCTGATCCCGTCCCCGGCCACCCTCGACAACTACCGCAACCTGCTGGACAGTCAGCCGTTCTGGAGCTGGTTCGCGATCAGCGTGATCACGGCGGCCGCCGCCACCGCCGTCGCGGTCTTCGTCTGCGCGCTCGCCGGTTTCGCCTTCGCCAAGTACCGGTTCGCCGGCAAGCGGCTGCTGTTCTCCGTGATGTTCAGCTCGCTGTCGGTGCCGTTCGCGGTGATCCTGGTGCCGCTCTTCGTCCTGATGGTGAAGTCCGGGCTCTCCAACCCCTGGTTCGCGCTCACCGTGCCCTGGGTGGCGCCGGCCTTCGGCATCTTCATGATGCAGCAGTACATCATCCAGTCCATCCCGGACGAGATCCTGGAGTCCGCCCGGATGGACGGCTCCAGCGAGTTCGGCATCTTCCTGCGCGTCGTGCTCCCGCTGCTGCGGCCCTCGTTGGGCGCGCTGGCCGTCTGGCAGTTCCTGCAGAGCTACAACCACTTCATGTGGCCGCTGGTACTGATCTCCGACACCGACCAGTACACCCTCCCGCTCGGCCTCAACATCCTCTTCAAGGCCGAGGCACGCCAGTTCGACCTGGTGCTGCCCGGCGCCGTGCTGGCCTCCGTGCCGACCATCCTCGTCTTCCTGCTGCTGCGCAAGCAACTGCTCGAGGGCCTGTCCGCCGGCGCCGTCAAGGGCTGACGGCCGCCCGAACCGCGAGTCCGTAAGGAGAACGACCCACCATGCCCAAGCTCCCCGACCGGGTGCTCTTCGGCGCCGCCTACTACCACGAGTACCAGCCGACCCCCCGCCTCGAAGCCGACCTCGACCTGATGCGGGAGGCCCACTTCAGCGTGATCCGGGTCGGCGAGTCCGTTTGGTCCACCTGGGAGCCGGAGAACGGGGTCTTCGAACTCGACTGGCTCCAGCCGGTGTTGGACGGCGCCCAGCAGCGCGGCATCCGCGTCGTGCTGGGCACCCCCACCTACGCGGCGCCGCCCTGGCTCGCCCGCACCTACCCCGAGATCAACGCCGAGCGCCGCACCGGCCAGCCCATGGGTTGGGGCGTCCGCCAGGAGATCGACTACACCCACCCGGCCTTCCTCTTCCACGCCGAGCGGGTCATCCGCAGGATCGTCGCCCGCTACGCCGACCACCCGGCGGTCATCGGCTACCAGGTCGACAACGAGCCGGGCGCCGAGATCTTCCACAACCGGGGCGTCTTCCAGCGCTTCGTCGACCACCTGCGGCACACCTACGGCTCCGTCGAGGAACTCAACGAGCGCTGGGGCCTCACCTACTGGTCCCACCGGCTCTCCACCTGGGCCGACCTGTGGACGCCCGACGCCAACGGGCAACCCCAGTACGACCTGGCCTGGCGCCGCTTCCAGGGCTCGCTCACCACCGACTTCATCGGCTGGCAGGCCGACATCGTCCGCGAGTACGCGCGCGACGACCAGTTCGTCACCACCTGCATCTCCTACCCGCGCCCCACCGTCAAGGACGACGACCTCACCCGCCGCCTCGACATCACCGCCGGCAACCCCTACTACCGGATGCAGGACTCCCTCGAACTCCCCCACACCCGCGAGACCGGCCAGGGTTGGACCACCGACGGCACCTGGGCGCTCTACCAGTCCGCCGACCGCATGTACTCCTCCCGGCAGGAGCCCTACCTCGTCACCGAGACCAACGCGCAGGCCATCGGCGCGCCCTGGATCAACGAGCCGGCCTACGACGGCCAGTGGCGCCAGGCCGCCTGGGCGCTCGTCTCACGTGGCGCCACCATGATCGAGTACTGGCACTGGCACACCCTGCACTTCGGCACTGAGACCTACTGGGGCGGCATCCTGCCGCACAGCCAGGAACCGGGCCGCGTCTACCAGCAACTCGCCAAACTCGGCGCCGAGTTCGAGAAGGCCGGCGAACTGGTCGCCGGCCTCACCCCCGACGCGGACGTGGCCCTCGTCTACTCCACCGACACCAAGTGGGCGCTCCAGGAGACGCCCATGCTGCCGGACGCCGACGGCGGACCCGACCGTGCCTCCTACGAGGCCGTCTTCGGCGCCTTCTACCGCGGCGCCTTCGACGCGGGTCTCCAGGCCCGCATCGTGCACACCGGGCAGCTCTTCACCACCGACCCGGCCGAGTACGCCGCCCGCCAGCCGGTGCTGGTCGCCGCCGCGCTGCTCATCGCGAGCGACGAGGAACTCCGCTGGCTGGAGCGCTACGCGGCGGCCGGCGGCCACCTGCTGCTCGGCATCCGCACCGGCTACGAGGACGAGGAGGCGCGGGCCCGCCTGGAACGCAAACCCGCCTTCCTGACCGAGGCCGCCGGCGTCTGGTACGACGAGTTCTCCACCATCGAACGGCCGCTCTCCGTGGTCGCCGCGGCCGACTCCCCGCTCCACCTCCCCGAGGACGCGCGCGCCACCCGGTGGATCGACGGCCTCCAACTCGACGGGGGAGAGTGGCTGGCCTCCTACGCCCACCCGCACTTCTCCCGCTGGCCGGCCGTCACCACCCGCGCCCACGGCGCCGGACGGGTCACCTACGTCGGCACCGTCCCCGACCCGGCCCTCGCCGCGGCGGTCCTGCGCTGGAGCGCCCAGGACCGACCGACGACCTGGCGCGCCGCCGCCGACAGTCAGACGGTCACCGGCGCCACCGCCAAGGACGGCACCCGCCTGCGGTTCATCCACAACTGGTCCTGGCTGCCGAGCGAGTTCACCGTGCCGGTCGCCGCGCGCGACGTCCTGACCGACGCGGACCTCCCCGCGGGCGAGACACTCCGCCTCGGCCCATGGGACGTCCGCGTCCTCGCCGAACGGTAACGCTGGGCGCTTGGCCTTGGCCGCGTGGCCAGGCGGGCCGTTCACCGCGCGAAGCGCGGTTTCGGCCCGCGCCACGCGTAGGGCCTGGGCCGAACGGCGGCGCTCCCGCGCTCCGCGCGGAATGGGCGGGTGGGTGGGGGGAAGAATGGCGCGACCATAATGGGCCGCATGGAGCGACTCGTACTAGCCACCCGCAACGCCCACAAGGTGACCGAGCTGAGGGCCATCCTGGGCGCCGCCGGCGTCACCACGGAGCTCGTCGGGGCGGACGCCTTCCCCGAGGTGGAGGACGTGAAGGAGACCGGCGTCACCTTCGCCGAGAACGCGTTGCTCAAGGCCCGCGCGCTGGTCGAGGCCACCGGCCTCGCGGCCGTGGCCGACGACTCGGGTCTCTGCGTGGACGTGCTCGGCGGCGCCCCCGGCATCTTCTCCGCCCGGTGGGCCGGCCGGCACGGCGACGACCGCGCCAATCTCGACCTGCTCCTCGCGCAGCTCGCCGACGTGCCGGACGAGCACCGTGGCGCGCACTTCGCCTGCGCCGCCGCGCTGGTGCTGCCGGACGGCACGGAGCGGGTGACCGAGGGCCGGCTGGCCGGCACCCTGCGGCGCGCGCCGGCGGGCGACGGCGGCTTCGGCTACGACCCGATCCTCCAGCCGGTGGGCGAGTCCCGCACCTGTGGGGAGCTGAGCCCGGCGGAGAAGAACGCGATCAGCCACCGCGGCCGCGCCTTCCGCGCGCTGGCGGCCGAGCTCGCGGAGCTCACGTCGCCGTCCCGGTGAGGTATCCGGTGAGATACGCCGTGACCACGACGTTGGCCGAGTAGCTGCCCCGCTCGCGGTCGAACGTGCCGCCGCAGGTGATCAGCCGCAGCTCGGCGTCCGTTCGCCCCGGGTCCCGCGGCCCGTAGACCCGTTCGGCGTCGAACTCGGCGCGCTCCACCACGTCCACGCCCCGCACCGTGAACTCGGCCACGGTGCCGTCGGCGCGGGTGACCAGGACCTCGGCGCCCGGTTCCACCGTGCTGAGGGTGTAGAAGACGGCCGGTTCCCGGTCGGTGTCCACATGGCCGACCAGTACCGCGGAGCCGGCGGCGCCGGGCGTCGGGCCGGCCGCGTACCAGCCGACGAGTTCCGGGCTGCTGAACGGCGGGGGCTCGACGCCGCCCGCGGCGTCCACCCCGCGCTCCACGATGTCGGCCCGCACGCCGAGCGACTCGATCTCCAGGGTGCTCGGCGGCGCGGAGCCGGACAGCGGGCTCGCGGCCGGCGGCAGCCCGGCGTCGCCGTCCGCGACCGACCAGGGCGTGCCGACGTCGCCGAGCGGCAGTCGGCCCTCCGTCACGTCCTGGGCCCACAGCCAGATGGCGAGCAGCACCAACGCCCAGGTCAGCACCGGGAACAGCCGGCCCCCGGCGCGGGTCACCGCCGGGCGCCGCGCAGCCGCCGCACCGCGAACAGCGCGCCGCCGGCCAGCAGTCCGCCGGCGAGCAGGGCCAGTCCGGCCGGTCCCGTCGGCACGCTCGCCTCGGCCGCCGGCGGCTCGCCGGCGGTGCCGCCGCCGCCCGCGCCCACCGGTCCCGTGGGGCGTGCCTCGGGCTGCTCAGGCCCGGTGGGCCGCGACTGCTCCGCGCCGGTGGGCCGCGGCTGGCCGCCGGGCGGCGTGGTGCCGACGACGGTCAACTCGCCGGAGAGTCGGGCGCCGTCGCACTCCACCTCGACCGGGTAGCCGCCGGGTTCGAGCGTCGAGGGGACGAGCGCCTCGCCGAAGAGCTCGCCGCCCGCGGCCGGCGCCAGCCGGGCCTCGGTGACGAAGCCGTCCGAGCGGGCCGTGGCCGAGGCGCCGGCACAGCCGTGCACCCGCAGCTCGACCTCGTCGCCCGGCGCGGCCTCGGCCGGGCTCACCCGCACCTCGGCGGCCCCGGACGGCGGTTCGGGGTCCGCCGCGAGGACGGTGCCCGCGGCCACCACGGTCATGGCGGCCGCACACAGGGTGAGCTTCAGGGGAAAGGCGATGCCCATGGCAGGAACCTCCGGGTCGGTACCACGAAGGTCCCCCGCCACGCGCCCCGCCGCATCCGCAGCACGCCCAGACGGGGGTCCCGCCCCCTACCGGATCAGACGCGCTCGACCAGGTCCGCGATCGAGTCCACCACCGCGGAGGGCCGGAACGGGAACCGGTCGATCTCGTCCGTCCTGGTCAGCCCGGTCAGCACCAGGAACGTCTCCATGCCCGCCTCCAGGCCGGCCAGCACGTCCGTGTCCATCCGGTCGCCGATCATCGCGCTGGTCTCCGAGTGCGCGCCGATCAGGTTGAGACCTGTACGCATCATCAGCGGGTTGGGCTTGCCCACGAAGTACGGATCGCGCCCGGTGGCCTTGGTGATCAGCGCCGCGACCGAACCCGTGGCCGGCAGCGCGCCCTCCGTCGAGGGCCCCGTGTGGTCCGGGTTGGTGGCGATGAACCGGGCGCCGTCGTTGATCAGCCGGATCGCCTTGGTCAGCGACTCGAAGCTGTACGTCCTGGTCTCGCCGAGCACCACGTAGTCGGGGGCGACGTCGGTCAGCACATAGCCCACGTCGTGCAGCGCCGTCGTCAGGCCCGCCTCGCCGATCACGTACGCCGTGCCGCCGGGCCGCTGGTCGTCCAGGAACTGCGCCGTCGCCAGCGCCGACGTCCAGATGCTCTCCACCGGCACGTCCAGGCCCATCCTGGTCAGCCTGGCCTGGAGATCGCGCCGGGTGTAGATCGAGTTGTTCGTCAGGACCAGGAAGGGACGCCCCGAGTCCCGCAGCCGGCGCAGGAACAGGTCCGCGCCGGGCACCGGCACGCCCTCGTGGATCAGCACCCCATCCATGTCGGTCAGCCAGGACTCGATCGGCTTACGCTCTGCCACGTCGGCGACTCCTTAGAGGGCGAGGTCCTTGATGAGCTTGGCGACGTGGCCGGTGGCCTTGACGTTGTACAGGGCGCGCTCGACCTTGCCGTCCCCGTCGACGATGACGGTGGAGCGGATCACGCCGGTCACGGTCTTGCCGTACAGCTTCTTCTCGCCGAACGCACCATAAGCCGTGAGCACCGCCTTGTCAGGATCGCTGACCAGCGTGACCTTCAGCTCCTCCCGCTCCCGGAACTTCGCGAGCTTCTCCG
This sequence comes from Streptomyces sp. NPDC127098, assembly GCF_042722465.1. Lineage (NCBI taxonomy): Bacteria > Bacillati > Actinomycetota > Actinomycetes > Kitasatosporales > Streptomycetaceae > Streptomyces > Streptomyces sp. NPDC127098. The sequence continues at coordinate 31,814 of NZ_JBHXFJ010000018.1, read as the reverse complement.
GCTTGTCGGGGGAGACCCCGATCACGTCGTATCCGGCGCCGGCCAGCAGCTCCAGGTTGTCCGTGAAGTCGCACGCCTGCTTGGTGCAACCCGGCGTCAGGGCCGCCGGGTAGAAGTACACGATGACCTTCCGACCCGCGTGGTCGGCCAGCGACACCGGGCGGCCGTCCGCGTCGGGCAGGGTGAAGGCCGGGGCCGGGTCACCCGGCTGCAGACGCACGCTCATGGCGGCTCCCTCGTGTCTCGCGTGTCTCGCCGCTCTCACCGGCGAGCTGGTACGCCACCCAGCCTAAACGGGGGGACCGACAGGCATGCCGCCCGCGGAGCTGACACACTGTGCCGAGCAGGCGAACGACGACGAAGGGCGGCGGCGTGACCGAGGCAGCCGGGACACCGGCGACACCGGCGGACATCGAGGCGCGGATCGCGCGGCGGCGGGAGAACCTCGCCAGGACGCTGGACGAGATCGGGGTGCGCGTGCACCCGAGCACCATCGCGGACGAGCTGCGCACCCGGGCCGCCGCCAACATCGACCGCACCGCGGGCCGCGCCCTGGAGGCCGTCAACCGCACGGTCACGGGCGCGCGTTCGCGGTTCGTCACGGAGGACGGCGGCCCGCGTCTCGACCGCGTCGTCCCGGTGGCGCTGCTGGCCGTCGCCGCGGTGGGCCTGCTGGTCGCCGCCAACCGCCGCCGGCGCCGCTAGGGCCTGGTTCCCGCCGCACCCACCTGAGATACGGTCATCCCGTGAGTTCTTCCGCACCGTCCCACGACAAGCTGCCCATCCGGATGCTGCACGACCGGGTGCTGGTCCGCGCAGACTCCGCCGAGGGCGAGCGCCGCTCGCTCGGCGGCATCGTGATCCCCGCGACGGCCCAGGTGGGCCGCCGCCTCGACTGGGCCGAGGTCGTCGCCGTCGGGCAGAACGTGCGGACCGTGGAGCCGGGCGACCGCGTGCTGTACGACCCGGAGGACCGGGCCGAGGTCGAGGTGCGCGGCGTCTCCTACCTGTTGATGCGCGAGCGCGACCTGCACGCCGTCGCCGCCGAGCGCCTCCAGGGCAGCGAGGACTCCACGGGCCTCTACCTGTAGCGACCGTCGGCCACGTCAGAACGCGGCACGCAGAACGACGCAGCGAGGACTCCACGGGCCTCTACCTGTAGCGACGTAGCGACCGCCAGGTCCTAGCCGACCCCGACGACCCCGATCACCGGCACCCGCACCAGGTAGGAGCCCTCGGGCAGCAGGGCCGCCGGGAGTTGCCCCGGTGTCTCCTCGGGCTCGCCCGTGCCGCCGGGGCCCGGCGTGCCGGCCGGCGGCGGCGTCCCCGTCGGGGAGTCGCCACCTGGTGGCCCGGTCCGCCCCGGCTGCCGCGGCTCGGCGGGGCCCGTGGGCTCCCCCGTGCCGTCCGGCTCCCCCGAGTCGCCGGACTCCTCGGTCGACGGGGACTCGTCGGACTCCTCCGACTCCTCGTCCCGCTCGGCGTCGTCCGCGTCGGCACCCGCCAGGTCGAAGGACCGCCTCGGCTCGCCGTCCAGCGCGTCCCGCGTGTACTGGGCCCAGATCTCGGCCGGGAACCCGCCGCCGCCGATCCGCTCCCGGCCCGCCACGCCGTACAGCTCCCGCTGCTCGCCCGACTCCGGGTCCTGCCCGAACACCGCGACCACGGTGGCCAGTTCCGGGGTGTAGCCGGCGAACCAGGCGGCCCGGTCCTCCTCCGCGGTGCCCGTCTTGCCCGCCGCGTCCCGGCCCGCCTCGCGCGCGGCCCGCCCGGTTCCGTCGCGGACCACGCCCGCCAGCATCGCCGTGGTGCCGTCCGCCGCCTCCCTGGGCACCGCGCGCTCGGCCCGCGGTTCCGGCAGCTGAACCCGTTCCCCGTTCCTGGTCACCTCGGCCACCAGCGAGACGTCCCGGTGCGTGCCGTGCGCGGCCAGCGTCGCGTACGCCTCCGCCACGTCGAGCGTGCTCGGCGTGGCGGTGCCCAGCGAGATCGAGCCCTGGGCGCGGTCGATGCCCGGGGTGGTCTCCGGGACGCCGAGCGCCACCGCCGTCTCGCGCACCCGCTCCGGGCCGACGTCGGCGCCCATCTGCGCGAAGACCGCGTTCACCGAGCGGTCCATCGCCTCGGCGACGGTGAGCTCGCCGAAGTCCTCGCCGTTCTCGTTCTCCGGCGCCCAGCCGCTGCCCTCGCCCTCCCGGTCGACGACCTCCCGGCCGCTGTCCCCCTCGTACTCGGTGTCCGGGCCGATCCGCCGGCCGTCCACGGTCCGCGCCCGGTGCCGCAGCGCCGCCGTGTAGACGAACGGCTTGAAGGTGGAGGCCGCCTGGTAGTCGCGGCGCGTCGCGTTGTTGACGAACTGCTCGGTGTAGTCCCGGCCGCCGTACATCGCCACCACCCGGCCGGACGCCACGTCGACCGAGGTCGCCCCGACCCGGGCGTAGGAGTCCGGCGGCTCGTCGGCCGAGAGCCGGTCGAGCAGCCGCTCGTCGACGGCCCTGGTCAGCGCGCGCTGCCGCGCGGGCTCGATGGTGGTGGTGATCCGGTAGCCGCCCCTGGCCAGCTCCTCCTCGCTCACCACACCCGCGTCCGCCAGGTACTGCCGCACGGCCTCCACCAGGTAGCCGCGCTCGCCCGACAGGCTGTCGGCCGGCCTGAACTCGCGCGGCTCGGGGAAGGTCAGCCGCTCCCGCCGCTCGCGCGTCAGCCAGCCCTCCGAGACCATCCCGTCCAGCACGTACTCCCAACGGGCCACCGCGCGCCGCTCGTTGTCCGGGTTGGCGCGCACGTCGTAGGCGCTCGGCGCGTTGAGCAACACGGCCAGATACGCGCCCTCCGCCGTGTCGAGCTCCGCCACGTCCTTGTCGTAGTAGGCGCGGGCGGCGGCCTGCACCCCGTAGGCGTTGCGCCCGAAGTAGCTGGTGTTGAGGTAGCCCTCCAGGATCTCGTCCTTGTCGACCTCGCGCCCCAGCTTCACCGCGATGATCAGCTCCTTCACCTTGCGGCTCACGGTCTGCCGCTGGTCCAGGTAGTAGTTCTTCACGTACTGCTGGGTGATGGTCGAGCCCGACTGCTTCTCGCCGCCGCGCGCCATGTTCCACGCCGCCCTGACCATCGCCGTCACGTCCACGGCCGGATCCTCGTAGAAGTTGCGGTCCTCGGCCGCCAGGACGGCGTGCCTCACGGTCTCCGGCACCCGCGAGAGATCCACGCTCTCCCGGTTGACCTCACCGGCCACCGCCAGCTGCGAACCGTCCGCGTAGCGGTAGACGTTGGCCTCGGCGGCCGCCGCCGACCTGGGCTCCGGGATGTCCACCAGCAGGTAGGCGGCGACCAGGGCACCCGAACCGCCCAGCACGCACAGCGTGGCGCCCGCGAACACCATCCGCCAGGTGGGCAGCAGCCGCCGCAGCCCGTGCCTGCGCGGCCGCGCCCGCCGCCCCCGCCGCCGCGGCCACCGGCGCGCCGCGCGACCACCGGGCCCCTCGCCCGTCTCGCCGTCGCTCATCCTCACCTGGCCCCGGCCCGGGCCTCGTCCCCGCGCATCGGCCGATCGGGGTGTCCTCGTCTCATACCCGACCGTCTAGGGCAACGGCGCGCCCGCGACGCCGAGACCCGGCCCGCCGGTCACCCGGTCGGCCCTGCCGCCTCACCCGTAGGAGCGGCCCACGAGGACGCTCAGAGCGCCTGCTCCGCGGTGTCCGGCACCAGGTCCCGCAACGACACGGCGCGGGCCATCGCCAGATAGCCGGCGTCGCTCGGGTGCAGCCCGTCGCCCGAGTCGTGCAGCGGCAGCAGCGACTGCGGACGGGCCGGATCGCGCAGCGCCGCGTCGAAGTCGAGCACCGCGTCGAACACGCCACCCGCCCTGATCTCCGCGTTCACCAGCTGCCGCACCCGCTCCCGCTCCGGCGTGTACGTGTGGTGGCCGCCGAACGGCGCCAGCGTGGCCCCCACCACCCACAGGCCCGCCTCGTGCGCCTCGGCGGTCACCTGGCGCATCGCCGCCACGATGGCCGCCGGGTCGGTCTGCTGCGGCACGGCGGTGATGTCGTTGATGCCCAACTGGAGCACCACCGTGCGCAGCCCCGCCTGCTGCAGCACGTCGAGGCCGAGCCGGCGCAGCCCGCTCGCGCCGTTGTACTGCCGGGTCAGGTCGCCGTCGAGCAGCAGCCGGTTGCCGCTGATGCCCTGGTTGAGCACGGCCAGCCGCGGCGAGTCCCGCTCGGTGCGCAGCCGCTCGGCCAGCAGGTCCGTCCAGCGGCGGTTGGCGCCGACCGTCGAGGTGATGCCGTCCGTCAGGGAGTCGCCGAGCACCGCGACCGAGCCCTCGGCCCCCGGGCTCAGCACCTGCACCGAGCTGACGTACCGCCACACCTCGGCGACCCCGGTGAACGCCGCGCCCGACTCCTCGCCCGCCGCGTCCCCCGCCGCCACGTAGCTGATCTGCTGCGCCATCCGGTGGTAGGTCACGGACCCCGAGGGATCCGGCGCGTACACCGTCACCAGCAGGTCGGAACCGGCCGCCACCTCGAGACGCACCGGATCGCTCAGCACCCGCTCACCCGGCGGCACCAGCACCGAGGTGCCCTCACCGAACGTCAGCCGCCGCATGCTCCCGGCCACCGCCCCGGGACCGCCGCCCACCGACAGCGCCACCGTCACGTTGGTGAACGTGACAGGCCGGCCGCCGTACTGGTTGGACAGCTCGACGCGCACGCTGCCGCCGCCCACCGAGGTGTGCACCACGTTCCGCAGGGACTGGTTCGGCAGGCCCGCCTCGGTGCCCGGCTCGGGGCCGGTGGGAGCGGCGGACCAGGTACCCACCCACTCCGCGCCCGCCGCCGGCGTCACGCTCCGTGTCGGGTGGGGGTCGGCCATGTCCTTCTCGAGACGCTCCCCGGCGCGCTCCCCGGCGCCCGACGCCTCCTGCCCCGTGCCCACCGCGACCAGCACCCCGAGCACCACGGCCATCAGCCCCGCCAGCAGGCCGAACACCCGCCGTCCACTCACCACTCCCACCCGCTCATGATCCCACGGTCGGAGCACCCCGGCTCACCCACCCGGGTGAGGGACCGGTCACGCGCGGAAACCGGCGCGGTTGCCGGGACAATGTACGAATGACACCGACGGACCTGGACAGTGGCGGCACCCGGCCCGGCGACGCCCTCTCACCGGGCGACGAGGCGCGGCTGCGGGGCCTGCGGCGGATGAAGGCGGTGGCCACCGGGCTGCTGCTCCTGGTCGCCGCCGTCTACGGCCTCGCCACCTGGGCCGAGCACGCGGGCGCCGGCGCCTGGGCCGGCTACGTGGCCTCCGCCGCCGAGGCCGGCATGGTCGGCGCGCTGGCGGACTGGTTCGCCGTCACCGCCCTCTTCAGACACCCGCTCGGCCTACCCATCCCGCACACCGCGATCATCCCCACCAGGAAGGACCAACTCGGCGAGTCCCTCGGCGACTTCGTCGGCGAGAACTTCCTCGCCGAGGACGTGGTCAGGGCCCGGCTGCGGGCCATCGGCCTGGCCGGCCGGCTCGGCGCCTGGCTCGCCAGACCGGAGAACGCCGACCGCGTCACCGCCGAGCTCGCCACCGGGGTGCGCGGCGGCCTCACCGTGCTGCGCGACGCCGACGTGCAGGCGGTGATAGGCGAGGCCATCACCCGCCGGGCCGACGCGGTGGAGATCTCGCCCGGCCTCGGCCGCGTCCTGGAACGCGTCATCGCGGACGGCGGCCACCATCGCGCCGTCGACCTGCTGTGCACCCAGGCACACGACTGGCTGGTCAAGCACCGCGACTCCGTGCTCGCCGCCGTCGAGGGCGGCGCCCCCGGCTGGACCCCCCGCTTCGTCGACCGCCGCGTCGGCGACCGCGTCTACCGCGAACTCCTGCGCTTCGCCGCCGAGATGCGCGACTCCCCGGAACACCCGGCCCGCGCCGCCCTCGACCGCTTCCTCACCGACTTCGCGCGGCAGCTCAGGACGGACGAGGAGACCAGGGCCAGGGTGGAGCGGCTGAAGGCCGACCTGCTGCACCGCCCCGAGATCCAGGAGCTCATCGCCTCGGCCTGGGGCACCGTGCGCGCCATGATCCTCTCCGCCGCCGAGGACGAGCGCAGCGCGCTGCGCCTGCGCGCCCGCGCCGCGATCCTCTCCCTCGGCGCCCGCCTGACCACCGAGGAGCGGCTGCGCGCCAAGCTGGACGGCTGGGTGACGGACGCGACCGTCCACGTGGTCTCCGGCTACCGCAAGGAGATCACCGCGCTCATCACCGACACGGTGGCCTCCTGGGACGCCCGCACCACCTCCCGCAAGATCGAACTCCACATCGGCCGCGACCTCCAGTTCATCCGCCTCAACGGCACGATCATCGGCGCCCTGGCCGGTCTCGCCATCCACACGCTGACCCGCCTCGCCGGGTGGTGACTCCGCGTCGGGTGCACGGTCACGTCCCTGTTCGGCGGTGAACGCTGACCCCGTGCGCGGCCCGCGCGTTCCGGGGCTCCACGGGTGCGGGGCACCCGGGCCCGGCCGGTAGAGTAGAGCGGCGGGTCCGTACCCCAGTTGGCTAGAGGGCGCCGGTTTAGGTCCGGTGTGTCGTGGGTTCGAGTCCCACCGGGCCCACCCGCCTAGCCGATGCCCCGACCTTCCGGCGGCGGCGCCGTGCTCTCGCGGCGGACGAGCCAGGTCGGCACGAGCGTGGTGCCCCGTTCCGTCGTGTCGGCCCGCATCTGGCGCAGCACACCCTCCACGCAGCGGCGGCCGACCTCCGCGAAGTCCTGGTGGATGGTGGTGAGCGGCGGCATGAAGGAGCCGGCCTCCGGGATGTCGTCGAAGCCGACGACGCTGACGTCGCCCGGCACGGAGCGGCCCTTCTCGTGCAGCGCCCGCAGCAGGCCGAGCGCCATCTGGTCGTTGGCGGTGAAGACGGCGGTGCAGTCCGGCTCTTCGGCCAGCCGGAGGCCGGCCAGGTAGCCGGACTCGGCCGACCAGTCGCCGCGTACCAGGGGTGGGACGGGGCGGCCCGCGTCGGTGAGGGTGGCGCGCCAGGCGGCGGCGCGGCGTTGGGCGGCGAAGGACTCCTCCGGGCCCGCCAGGTGCCAGACGGTGCGGTGGCCGAGGTCGAGCAGGTGGCGCACGGCCTCACGGGTGCCGCCCGCCTGGTCGGTGTCGACGACGCTGTAGCGGTCGCCGGCGTCCGAATCGGCCACCACCACCTGGACGTTGGGCGGCAGCGAAACGGTCGCCGCGTCCAGCAGGTGGACCTCCATGATCACGATGATCGCGTCCACGGCGAGTTCGCCGAGGCGGGTGAAGGCGCCGCGGACGCCGTCCTGGGTGGGGACGGCCACCGGCAACAGCGTGGTGGCGTAGCCCTCTTCGGCCGCGGAGGCGGAGATCGCCTCCAGGGTGCGGACGTTGCCGGTGGTGGAGAGGGTGAAGAGGATGATCCCGATGGTGCGGAACTCGCCGCGCTTCAGGGCGCGCGCGGCGCTGTTGGGGCGGTAGCCGAGCTCCTTCATGGCGGCGAGCACCTGTTGGCGGGTGGCCTCGACCACGCCGGGGTGGCCGTTGGCGACCCGGGAGACGGTCTGCGAGGAGACCCCGGCGAGCCGTGCGACGTCGGCCATGGACACTCGCCGCCTTCTGACCTGCATCAGCCGTCCTTCCCGTCCGCTGCTGTCGTTCATCGTGCCATGCTGTGCGGCTCTGCGCGTCTCTGTTTGATTACGTAGGTCTCATGGGGTCCCTCAACCCTTGACGCCCCCCAGGGGGCAGTGTAAACATCACGCGAAATCGATGTTTACGTAAACATACTGGGCGTACATATCCGCACACGTCCCGATGTTTGCGCAAACACCGTCGCGCGGACACCCGGACGAGCAGCGAGGAAGAATCCATGACAACGTTGTCGCCGCCGGCCACGGCGGGACGCGCCGCGCCCCGGCGCCCGGGGCGCCGGGCCCAGCGCAGGCGCTCCTGGATCGGTTGGGGCTTCGTCGGCCCCTTCATGGCCGTCTTCGCCCTCGTCTTCCTGGCCCCGATCGCCTACTCGATCTATCTGAGCCTCTACCGCGACCAACTCGTCGGCGGCAACAGCTTCGTGGGCCTGGACAACTACCAGCGGGCCCTGGAGGACCCGCAGTTCTGGGACTCGCTCGCCCGGGTCAGCCTGTTCCTGGTCGTCCAGGTGCCGATCATGCTGTTCATAGCCCTGCTGGTCGCCCTGGCCCTGGACAGCGGCCGCCTCTACGGCAGGAACTTCTTCCGCATCGCGATCTTCCTGCCCTACGCCGTCCCCGCCGTGGTGGCCACGCTGATGTGGAGCTTCATGTACGGCTCCCGCTTCGGCCTGGTCGGCAACATCGAGGACGCCTTCGGGGTCTCGCTGCCCGACCCGCTCTCGCCCGACCTGGTGCTGGCCGCCATCGGCAACATCGTCACCTGGGAGTTCGTCGGCTACAACATGCTGATCTTCTACTCGGCGCTGCGGGTGATCCCCAACTCCCTCTACGAGGCGGCCGAGATCGACGGCGCCAGCCAGCTGCGGGTGATCACCGCGATCAAGCTGCCCGCCATCCGCGGCGCCCTGGTCATCGCGACGATCTTCTCGATCATCGGCACCTTCCAGCTGTTCAACGAGCCCAGCATCCTGCAGAACCTGGTGCCCAACGCGATCACCACCGACTTCACGCCCAACCTGTTCACCTACTCGCTGGCCTTCTCCGGACGGCAGCACAACTACGCGGCGACGGTCGCGATCGTCATGGGCCTGGTGACCATGGTCATCGCCTATGTCGTGCAGCTCCGCGGCATGCGAAAGGAAGCGTGATCCGGCGATGAGCGCCCCCGCCACCACCGTCTCCCCGTCCCGTGACGGCGCCGCCCGCCGCGCCACCCCGGTCCGGCTCAGGACACGGCGGTACAGCCGCGACCGGCCGCGGCGCAGCCTGCTGCTCACGCTGCTGACCGGCCTCGTGCTGCTCTACACGCTGGTGCCGCTGGCCTGGCTGCTGTTCAACTCGACCAAGACCCAGGCCGGGCTCTTCGACTCCTTCGGCCTCTGGTTCGACGGCGACTTCGCGCTGTTCGGCAACATCGCCGACACCTTCACCTACGACGACGGCGTCTTCGCGCGGTGGCTGCTGAACACCGTGCTGTACGTCGTGGTCGGCGCGGGCGGCGCGACCCTCCTCGCGGTGCTCGGCGGCTACGCGCTGGCCAAGCACGACTTCCCTGGCAAGCGTGGGGTGTTCGCCGTCATCATCGGCGCCGTCGCCGTGCCCGGCACGGCGCTCGCCGTCCCCACCTTCCTGATGTTCAGCGAGATGGGGCTCACCAACACCCCCTGGGCCGTGATCATCCCGTCCCTGATCTCGCCCTTCGGCCTCTACCTGATGTGGGTGTTCGCCGCCGAGGCCATCCCCACCGAGCTGATGGAGGCGGCCAGGATCGACGGCGCCGGCGAGCTGCGCACCTTCTTCCAGGTGGCGCTGCCGCTGCTGGCCCCCGGCATCGTCACGGTGCTGCTGTTCACCATGGTCGCGACCTGGAACAACTACTTCCTGCCGCTGATCATGATCAAGGACCCGGACTGGTACCCGCTGACCGTCGGCCTCAACTCCTGGAACGCCCAGGCGATCACGGCCGGCGGCGAGGTCGTCTACAACCTGGTGATCACCGGCTCGCTGCTCACCATCCTGCCGCTGATCGCCGCGTTCCTCCTGCTCCAGCGCTACTGGCAGTCGGGTCTGGCCGCCGGCAGCGTCAAGGAGTGACCCCGGCGGGCCCCGGCCCCGCGCCGCGTGGCCCCGCCGGTTTCCCCGTCCCTACGACCCCTGGCCCCCTCCCCTTTCTCCACCCTCCGGGTCTGACAACGAAGTGAGAGACCACGATGACCAGCACCAAGCGTCCCCTGCGGCGCGGCGCCGCCCTCGCCGGCGTGCTCGCGATCGCCACCCTCGGACTGACCGCCTGCGGCTCCGATGACGACGGCGGTTCCGGCGGCGGCTCCTCGCCCGACGACGTCCAGGCGGCCCTCGAGGAGGGCGGCGAGATAACCGTCTGGGCCTGGGAGCCCACCCTCACGCAGGTCGTCGAGGACTTCGAGGCGGCCTACCCCAACGTGACGGTCAACCTGGTCAACTCGGGCACCGGCAACGACGCGTACACCGCGCTCAGCAACGCCATGGAGGCCGGCAGCGGGGTGCCCGACGTGGCGCAGATCGAGTACTACGCGCTCGGGCAGTACGCGATCGGCGAGACCCTCACCGACCTGAGCTCCTTCGGCGCCTCGGAGTTGGAGGGGACCTACTCTCCCGGCCCCTGGAACGCGGTGCACGCGGGCACCGACGGCATCTACGGCCTGCCCATGGACTCGGGCCCGATGGCGCTCTTCTACAACCAGGACGTCTTCGACGAGTACGGCGTCGAGGTGCCCACCACCTGGGACGAGTACGTCGAGGCGGCGCGTGCCCTGCACGAGGCGAACCCGGACGTCTACATCACCAGCGACATGGGCGACGCCGGCATGACCACCAGCCTCATCTGGCAGGCCGGCGGCCAGCCCTACACCGTGGACGGCACCAACGTCGGCATCGACTTCACCGACGCGGGCTCGACCCAGTACGCCGAGACCTGGCAGCAGCTGATCGACGAGGACCTGGTCGCGCCGGTCAACGGCTGGACCGACGAGTGGTACCAGGGCCTGTCCGACGGCACCATCGCCACCCTGGCCACCGGCGCCTGGATGCCCGCCAACTTCGAGTCCGGCGTGCCCGGCGCCTCCGGCTCCTGGCGGGTCGCCCCGCTGCCGCAGTGGGAGGAGGGCGCCAACGCCAGCGCCGAGAACGGCGGCAGCTCGCTCGCCGTCCCCGCCGCCAGCTCCCAGCAGGAACTCGCGTACGCCTTCATCGAGTACGCCAACGCCGGCGACGGCGTCGGGACCCGTCTGGAGGCCGGTGCCTTCCCGGCCACCGTCGCCGACCTGGAGTCCGAGGAGTTCCTGAGCACCGAGTTCGAGTACTTCGGCGGCCAGCAGGCCAACGAGATCTTCGCCGAGTCGGCCGCCAACGTGGTGGACGGCTGGACGTACCTGCCGTACCAGGTCTACGCCAACTCGATCTTCAACGACACCGCGGGCCAGGCGTACGTCTCGGACATCCCGCTGAGCCAGGGCCTCGCGGACTGGCAGGAGCGCTCCATCCAGTACGGCACGGAGCAGGGCTTCACGATCACCGACTGACGCCCGGGCCACAGGGCCCTCGTCACACCCGGGGCCGGCCGCCGTCGCCGCGGCCGGCCCCGCACCCACGAGCTTCCACGCCGCGCCGCCTGAAGGAGAACGATGACCACCGCCCGCTCGCCCCGCTGGCTGCGCTGGCCGGCGCCCGGCGCCCGCCTCGGCTACGGCGCCGACTACAACCCGGAACAGTGGCCGCGCGAGGTGTGGCAGGAGGACGTCCGGCTGATGCGGGAGGCCGGCGTCAACATCGTCTCGCTCGCCATCTTCTCCTGGGCCCGCCTCCAACCCGGCCCGGACACCTGGGACTTCGGCTGGCTGGACGAGGTGATGGACCTGCTGCACGAGCACGGAGTCGCCGTCGACCTGGCCACCGCGACCGCCTCCCCGCCGCCCTGGCTGACCGCCGCCCACCCCGAGGTGCTGCCGGTCACCAGGACCGGGGAGACGCTGTGGCCCGGCGCCCGCCAGCACTGGCGGCCCACCTCCCCGGTCTTCAGGGAGCACGCGCTGCGGCTGGTCACCGCGCTCGCCGAGCGCTACGCCGACCACCCGGCGCTGGCGGCCTGGCACATCAACAACGAGCTCGGCTGCCACAACATCTACGACTACTCGGACGACGCCGCGGTGGCCTTCCGCGCCTGGCTGCGCGGCCGCTACCGCACCGTGGACGAGCTCAACCACGCCTGGGGCACGGCCTTCTGGTCGCAGCGCTACACCGACTGGGAGCAGGTGCTGCCGCCCAGGCTCGCGGCCTCGCACCCCAACCCCACCCAGCAGCTGGACTTCAAGCGGTTCTCCTCGGACGCGCTCAAGGAGCACCTGCGGGCCGAGCGCGCGGTGTTGCGCCGGTTCACCCCTGAGGTGCCGGTGACCACCAACTTCATGGTGATGGGCGAGACCAAGGGCATGAACTACGCCGACTGGGCCGGCGAGGTCGACTTCGTCTCCAACGACCACTACGTGCACCCGGGGCCGCAGGGCCTCGACGAGCTGTCCTTCTCCGCCAACCTGGTCGGCAACCTGGCCGGCGGGCACCCGTGGTTCCTGATGGAGCACTCCACGAGCGCCGTCAACTGGCAGCCGGTCAACCGGGCCAAGCGGCGCGGGGAGCTGGCCCGCGACTCGCTGCTGCACCTGGCCCACGGGGCCGACGCCGTCTGCTACTTCCAGTGGCGGCAGTCGGCGGCCGGCGCCGAGAAGTACCACTCGGCGATGGTGCCGCACGCGGGCAGCGACAGCGCGGTCTTCCGTGCCGTGACCGAGCTCGGCCGGGTGCTGCGCGAGGACCTGGCCCCGGTCGCGGGGTCCGGGCGTCGACCGGCCAGGGCCGCGATCCTCTTCGACTGGGAGTCGTGGTGGGCCAGCGAACAGGACTCGCACCCGACGGAGTTGCTGCGTTACCGGCAGGAGGCCCTGGACTGGTACTCGGCGTTCCTCGCCCTCGGCGTGCGGGCCGACGTGGTGCCCACCGGCACCCCGTTGGACCGCTACGAGCTGGTGGTCGCGCCGGTACTGCACGTGCTGCCGGCCGAACTGGCCAAGGAGCTCACGGGGTACGCCGAGGCCGGCGGTCACCTCGTCACCACCTACTTCTCCGGCGTGGTCGACGAGAACGAACACGCCTGGCTCGGCGGCTACCCGGGCCCGCTGCGTGAGCTGCTCGGCATCCGCATCGAGGAGTTCGGGCCGCTGTTCGACGGCGAGTCGGTCGAGCTCGACGACGGCACCACCGGCACCCTGTGGACGGACGAGATCACCGTCACCGACGAGGCGGCCGTCGAGGTGCTCGCCGGCTACCGCACGGGACCGCAGGCCGGCCGCCCGGCCATCACCCGCCGGGCCGTGCCGGGCGGCGGCTCGGCCGCGTACGTCTCCACCCGGCTCGGGGCCGCCGGCCTGACGGGGGTGCTCGGGCGGCTGCTCGCCGCGGCCGGCGTCACCGGCGAGCTGCCCGACGCGGCGCGCGGCGAGGTCGAGCTGACGATCCGTCACGGTGACCGCGCCGACTACTGGTTCCTGATCAACCGCACCGATCACGAGGTCGAACTCCCGGGCGTGACGGGCGAGCCGCTGACCGGCTCCCTCCCGCTGGCACCCCGGGGCGTGACCGTTCTTCGGCGGTAGGGCGGTCGCGACCGGTGGCGCGGCTCCGCGCCACCGTCCACCCAACGAAGGGACGTTCAACGGTGAATAGACCCGTCAGAGCCCGGCGGCTGATCTGCTGCCTCGGCGCCTCCGCACTGATCCTGAGCGGCCTCGCCGCCGGCCAGGCCAGCGCCGGCCAGGCCAGCGCGGCCGACCGCGTCACCATCCGCCCCAACCCCTCCTACCAGGGCGACGAGTTCGAGGGCTGGGGCACCAGCCTGGTCTGGTTCGCCAACGCCACGGGCGACTACCCCGACGAGATCAGGGAGGAGCTGGCCGACCTCGTCTTCGGCGAGGACGGGCTCAACCTCAACATCGCCCGCTACAACGTGGGCGGCGGCAACGCCCCGGACGTCACCGACTACCTGAGGGCCGGCGGCGCCGTCGAGGGCTGGTGGCGGGCGCCCGAGGGCACCACCCGGGACGACGTCGACTGGTGGTCGGCGGACGACCCGGCCGACTGGAACCCGGACGCCGACGCCACCCAACGGTGGTGGGTGGACCGGATCAGGGACGACATCGACCACTGGGAGGCGTTCAGCAACTCGCCGCCCTGGTTCATGACGGTCAGCGGCTACGTCTCGGGCGGCTTCGACTCCAGCGCGGACCAGCTGCGCACGGACTCGGTGGACGACTTCGCCGCCTACCTGGTGGGCGCGGTCGACCGGTTGGAGCGGGCGCACGACATCGAGGTCGACACCGTCGATCCCTTCAACGAGCCCAACACCCCGTACTGGGGAACGCGGTTGGGCGAGGACGGCGAGCCGGTCGGCGGGCGGCAGGAGGGCGCCCACATGGGCCCGGAGCTCCAGCAGCAGGTGATCCGGGCGCTGGCCGAGGAGTTGGGCTCCCGCGGCACCCGCACCGACGCCGTGATCGCCGCGATGGACGAGACCAACCCCGGGACGTTCGCCCGCAACTGGGCGGCCTACCCGAGCGAGGTCCGGGACCTGGTCGAGCAGTTGAACGTGCACACCTACGGCACCGGCTCCCGCACCACCGTGCGCGACCTGGCCAAGGCGGCCGAGACACCGCTGTGGATGAGCGAGGTCGAGGGCGACTGGGGCGACGGGCAGGACTTCGAGTCCATGCGGCCGGGCCTCGGCCTGGCCCGGCACATGGTCGACGACCTGCGGGAACTCGAGCCGAGCGCCTGGGTGTTCTGGCAGCCGGTGGAGGACTACGACAACATGCGGCCGGGCGGCGAGTCCGCGAGGGGCGGCAACTGGGGCAGCATCCAGCTGTCGTTCAGCTGCACCGAGGACGACACCCTGGAGACCTGCCCGATCTACACCAACCAGAAGTTCAACACCGCGCGGAACTTCACCCACTACATCGAGCCCGGCGACCACCTCGTGCAGGTGGACGACCCGTCCAGCACCGCCGCCGTCTCCGCCGACGGCCGGGGCGCGACCGTGGTGCACGTCAACGACGGCGACGTGGCGCGTGAGGTCACGCTCGACCTGTCCGCGTTCGCCCGGGTCGGCCGGGGCGCGACCGTGACCCCCGTGGTGACCAGCGCGGACGGCGCGCTCGTCGAGCAGGACCCGATCCGGGTCACCGACGCGGCGGCCAGCTACACGGTGCCCGCCGGCTCCGTCACCACCTTCGTCGTGGACGGGGTCTCCGGCGTCGCCAGGGACGCCGCCGCGTTCCAGCCGGGCCACGAGTACCGGTTGGGCGGGGTGCAGAGCGGAAAGGCGCTGACCGTCTCCGACGACGGCGCCGGCGTGGTGATCCGCACCGCGGACGCCTCACGCGGGGACCAGCTCTGGCGCGTCGAGCGGCGCGGCGAGCGGTACGTGCTGACGAGCGCGGTCGACGGCCGGCGGCTCGCGGAGCGGGACGGCGCGCCGGTCCTGGAGCGGGACCGGGGGCGGCCCGACCGGGCGGCCCAGTGGATCGCGTCCTCGACCGGCGACGGCACCTGGA
This sequence comes from Streptomyces sp. NPDC127098, assembly GCF_042722465.1. Taxonomy (NCBI): domain Bacteria; kingdom Bacillati; phylum Actinomycetota; class Actinomycetes; order Kitasatosporales; family Streptomycetaceae; genus Streptomyces; species Streptomyces sp. NPDC127098. The sequence goes on along the minus strand of NZ_JBHXFJ010000018.1, from coordinate 16,499 downwards.
CGTTCGTCAACGCGGCCAGCGGCAACCTGCTGGAGGTCGGCGGCCAGGCCACGGCGGACAACTCGCCGGTCACCACCTGGCCGCCCAACTCGGGCGCCAACCAGCGCTGGACGGTGAGCGAGTGAGCCGCCGGCCGTAGCCGGCGGAGCATGGGGGAGCACTCCGAGGGGTGAGAGGGGCGAGCGGGGCGCACGCGGCGGCGTGCGCCTCCGTTTCGCCCCTTCGGGTGGTAATGCGTGCGATGCGATTTTCCAACGAGACGGCCGGGGAGCCAGCAGTCTGAGAGAACCGGCAGACGTCGACGGAGGGTGGCGGCATCGCATGGAGACGCGCGCGGATTCGAGCAGGGAAGCCGGTGGGGCGTTCGCTCCCGAGCCACCGGTCGGGGGAGGGGCCTCGGGGGAGGAGCTGGGAGTCCCGAAGGTCCTGGCGCTGGCCGCCGGCGGCACCATCGCCCGCGCGCTGGCCGCGGCGGCCCGGCTCGGCATCGCCGACCGGCTCGCCGCGGGGCCGCTGTCGTCGGGCGAGCTCGCCAAGCGGACCGAGAGCCACCCGGAGGCGCTCGACGCGCTCCTCGGCACCCTGGTGCTCGCCGGCGTCCTGGGGCGGGAGGCGGACGGCGCCTACCGGCTCACCGAGGACTCCGAGGTCCTGCGCTCCGACCACCCCGACTCCCTGCGGAACACCGTGACGCTGATCGCGGAGACCTACGACGACGCGTTCCGCGCCCTGTCGACCACCGTCAGGACGGGCGAGTCCGCCTTCCCCGAGGTCTTCGGCCGACCGCTCTACGAGCACCTGGCGGCCAGCCCGGAGGAGGAGCGCGTCTTCGACGCCTCGATGGCCGAGCTGTGCCGCCCGGTCGCGGCCCAGCTCGCCTCGGTCTACGACTTCTCCGGCGTCCGCACCGTGGTCGACGTCGGCGGCGGGGACGGCACCATGCTCGGCCGCGTCCTCGACGCGCACCCGACGCTGCGCGGGGTGTGCGTGGACCGGCCGAGCGTCTGCGAGCGCGCGCGCCGCGAGCCGCACCCGGCCGGCGACCGGATCTCGTTCGAACCGGCCGACATCTTCACCGAGATCCCGGCCGGCGCCGACCGCTACCTGATCAAGAACGTGCTGCACGACTGGCCCATGGAGCGGCAGGTCCGCGCGCTGACCGTGATCCGCCGCGCCATGGCGGGGAACGCGGCGGCCAGGCTGCTGGTCATCGAGCCCATGCTGGAGGCGGAGCTCGCCGCCCCGCACGTGCTGGCCCAGATGGTGATCTGCGAGTCGGGCACCCGCGGCATCGCGGAGGCCGACATGCGCCGGCTGCTCGCCGCCGCCGGCTTCACGCCGCTCTCCGTCGTCCCGCTCACCGGCGGCCACCAGCTCTTCGAGTGCGCCCCGGCCCCGGCCGCGGAGTCGGCGACCGGCTGACCGTTCTCGGCCGCGGCCATGCCATCGTTGCCCCCGGGGGCACCGCCGGCATTCCGAGGAGGGCGACGTGGCAGCGGCAGTGGACGCGATACCGGACGACTATCTGGACGGCTACGCGGAGATCCTCGCCGAGGTCTCCGCGAGCGGCCGCCGGCTCACCAGGGACGAGCTGCGAGCGCGCCGCGCGCTCGGCGAGCGCGCGGCGCGCGAGGGCCTTGCGCTGCGCGAACTGGTGCGCGTCCACCTGGCCGCCACCCGCGCGCTGTGGCCCGAACTGCCCGGGGTGGCGGGGGCGTTCGGCGTCCGTCAGGTCGGGCTGACCGCCGAGGGCGTGCTGGCCGCCGTCGAGCAGGCGGTCGACGCGCTGGCCGAGGGCTTCGAGCGGGCGCAGCTGCTCGCGGTGCGGCGGGACGAGGCGGCGCGCCGCGAGTTCATCGACGACCTGCTGCACGGCAGGGGAGAGCCGGGCAGCATCTCCGCCCGGGCCGAACGCTACGGGCTGCGGCTCGCCCACACCCACGCGGTCGCGGTGGCGGAGGCGGCCGGCTCCTTCGACGAGGTCCACGCGGTCACCAGACGGGTCGACGACGCACTGGTCGGCCGGTTCGGCATCCGCGAGGTGCTGCTGACCACCAAGGACGGCCGCCTCGTCTGCATCGCGCCCGGACACCGCCCCGAGATCCTCGAGCACTTCGCCGACCGGATGTTGGCCATCGGCGGGGAGGAGGAGCGGCCGCGAACGGCGCTCGGCCGGCCGCACTCGGGCGCCCGGGGGGTGATGCGCTCCTACGAGGAGGCGCTGAGCGCCCTCGAACTCGCCGACCGGGCCCTGATCGACGGCGCGGTGCTGCGGGCCGCGGAACTGCTGGTGTTCCCGGTGCTCACCAGGGACCGGGAGGCGATGGCCGACCTGGTGAGCACGGTGCTCGGGCCGCTCGCCGCCGCCAGGGGCGGCGCGGAACCGCTGGTCCGCACCCTCGACGTCTACTTCGGCGCCGGCTGCGTGGCCGCCGAGGCCGCCCGCCGGCTCTCCCTGAGCGTCCGCGCCCTGACCTACCGCCTCGAGCGCATCCACGCCCTGACGGGCTCCGACCCGGCCGATCCGCTCCAGCGCTACACGCTGCAGACCGCCGTGATCGGAGCCCGCCTCCTCGACTGGCCGGCCCGCGAGTTCTGACGGCGGGCCCACGCGGCCACCCCCGGGCGGTTCCCGGACCGGTGCCCCGCCCGCCCGCCGGCCGGACCCGCGGCCTGTGACCGCGGCCCGCGGCCTCACCCGGCCGACGCCGCCACGTGGAGCGGCGTGGGCGACCCCGGTGGCTTTCAGACCTCCCGAGTGACCTCGACGCGCTCGGCCACCAGGCCGAGCCCGTCGCCCAGCGTCGCCGCCCCGTCCGCCTCGCCCCCCGCAGGGGAGACCGCAGGGGATCCGCTCCTGGCCGCCAGGCCGGACAGCAGTGACGCGACGTCCACCCCCGTGGTCGAGGCGAGCAGCTCCATGCCCTGCGCCACGTTGTCCGCCACGGCGCGCGGCAGCCGGCCCGCGCCGTCGGTGGATATCACGGTCATCTTGTCGATCGCGGACAGCGGCTCGGCGGCCTTGGCCACCACCTGCGGCAGCACCTCGACCAGCATCTGCAGCATCGCCGCGTCCCCGTACCCGGCGAAGGCCTCGGCCTTGCGCCGCATCGCCTCGGCCTCCGAGGCGCCGACGGCGGCGATCGCCGCGGCCTGGGCCCGGCCCTCCACCTGGTGCGCCTCGGCCAGCGCCGCGCGGCGCTGCTTCTCGCCCTCACCGGTCAGCCTGGCCCGCTCCGCCTCGGCCCGCGCCGCGGCCACCTCGGCCACCCGCCGGGCCTCGGCCTCCTGCTCGGCGCGGTAACGCTGGGCGTCCGCCGGCTTGCGCACCTCGGTGTCCAGCTGCCGGTCGGTCAACTCGGCCTGCCTGATGGCCACCTTCTCCTGCTCCGCCAGGACCTCCTGACGCCTGGCCGCCTCGGCCAGCGGCCCCGCCGCGTTGGCCCTGGCGGCGGCCGCCTCGGTCTCCACCTTGATCTCGGCCTGCCGCAGGTAGAGCGTGCGCTGGGCGATCGCTATCTCCTCCTCGGCCCGCAGCCGCGCCTGTTCGGCGGTGCGCCGCGCCTCGGCCTCGGCGATGTCCGCGTCCTGCCTGGCCCGGGCGGCCTCGGGTCGACCGAGGTCGGCCAGGTAGCTGCCCTCGGCCGCGATGTCCTGGATCTGGAAGGTGTCGAGCACCAGGCCCTGCCCCGAGAGACTGGCCTCGGCCTCCTCCGCGACCTGCGCGGCGAACGCGCCCCGGTCCCTGATGACCTCCTCCACCGACATCCGGCCCACGATCGCGCGCAGCGCGCCGGACAGCACCTCCTGCGTGAACGGCACCACACCCTCCTGCTGGCGCAGGAACCGCTGGGCGGCCGAGCGGATGGCGGTCTCGTTGCCACCGACCTTGACGATGGCCACGCCGTCCAGGTCCACCTTCACCCCGCGCAGGGTGACCGCGCCGCGCACCGCCACCGGTATGTGCCGGCTCGACAGGTCCATCACGTGCCGGTGCTGCACCAGCGGCACCACGAACACCCCGGAGCCGACCACGACCTTCTGGCCACCGGCGCCGCGCGAGACCCGCCCGGTGATGACGAACGCCTCGCTCGGCCCGGCCACCTTGTAGCGCGAGACCACCAACAGGCCGAGCAGCAGCAGGAGGACGACCACCCCCACGACGGAGATGACGACAGTACTCATGTGAGCCTCTTCTCTTCAGGATCCCTCCGGATCCCCTCGGGACTCGCCCGGATCGACCGCGGCCGGCGGCGCCCCCGCGCCCCCGCCGCCGGGCGCGTGGCGCACGCACCCCCCGTGCGCCACCCGCCCACTTCCCCCGTGTTCCCCCTCGGGCACCGGTGCGTTCAGCGCTCGACCGAGCGCACCTCGACCGAGGTCGGTGACAGGACGTCCACCACCCACACCTCGGCGCCCGCCGGCACGGCCAGCCGGCTGCGAGCCGCGTACTTGGTGCGCAGCCCCGCGACGTCGAGCAGGACCTCGCCGTATCCCTCGTCGGGTATGGGCGTGATCACGGCCCCCGCGACCCCCACCAGATCCACGCCCCGCGGCGCCGCGTCCGGCTGCCGGCCCATCAGCGCCCGGCTCAGCCGCAGCACCCCCCAGGCCGTGCCGGCCCCCGCCGCCGCCCCCACCGCGGCGGCGGGCGCCGGGCCCATGCCGGTCGCCCCCTGGGCGATGGCGCCCACGAAACCCAGCATGGAGACGAAGGCGGTGACGGCCGGCAGCGAAAGCCACCCGTCGGCACCGGCGAACCCGTCGAACAGCCCGTCAAGCACGCCGTCCAGAACGATGACCAGCCCCAGCAGCAGCAATCCCCCGATGCCGAGAAGCAGAAACCACCCCATCACCGCTCACCTCCCCCACAGGCCGTCTTCGGCCTGTGGAAGGGATGGTGCCATGGGGGTGTGACAGAACACATTGCCGGATGTCGGCAATCTTAACGCGTTCTTAATGCCGGTTCCGGAACGGCCGTCTCGAACAGGGGAGTTGGCGTGGCGGACGGCAAGGGGGCGCGATTCGTGCCGTGGCCGCGGCGGACCGCACCTGACGAAAGTCAGGGTGGCGCCTGACCAAGGTCGACTTACGGCGGTCCGCTCAGCGTGGTCTGCTGAGCACCAGCACGCTGTTGTGCCCCCCGAAGCCGAAGGAGTTGGTCATGGCGACGTTCATCTCGACGGGCCGCGGACGGCCGGTCACGATGTCGAGTTCGGCGTCCGGTTCCTGGCGGTCGAGGTTGGCGGTCGGCGGCACCCGTTGGTGCTCCAGCGCCAGCACGGTGAGCGCCGCCTCGATCGCGCCGGAGGCTCCCAGGGCGTGCCCGAGGACGCTCTTGGGCGCGGTCACCGGCGGGCCCCCGCCGCCGAACACCCGCCGCAGGGCCAGCGCCTCCCCCCGGTCGCCCGGCGGGGTCGAGGTGCCGTGCGCGCTCACGTATCCGATGTCGCCCGGCTCCCGCCCGGCGTCGGCCAGCGCGGTGCGGATGGTGCGCTCGGCGCCCTTCCCCTCGGGTAGCGGGGCCACCGGGTGATGGGCGTCGCTGGTGGCGGCGTGGCCGAGCAGCAGGGCCCGCACCCGGGCCCCGCGCCGCCGGGCGTGGTCCTGGCGCTCCAGCACCAGCAGGCCCGCGCCCTCCGAGAGCACGAAGCCGTCGCGCTCCAGGTCGAAGGGGCGACAGGCGGCGGCCGGGTCGTCGGTTCTGCGGGAGAGCGCCTGGAGTTGGGCGAAGCAGGTCGCGGTCATCCTGCTCCGACCCGACTCCGCGCCGCCGGCCAGCACGATGTCGCAGGTGCCGGCCGCCAGCAGGGCGCGGGCGACGCCGAGCGCGGTGGAGCCGGAGGCGCAGGCGCTGGAGACGGTGAAGCTCGGCCCGTGGGCCCCGAGGTCCATGGCCACCTCGCCGGCCACCATGTTGGGCACGCTGCGGGTGAGCGCGATGGGCGAGACGTGGGTGGGGCGGCCCTCGTTGAGCCTGGCGAACTCCTTGGGGTAGGTCTCCAGGCTGTTGCTGCCGGTGCCGAGGACCACGCCGACACGGTCGGCGGCCCAGGCGGTCGGGTCCAGATCGGCGTCCGCGACGGCCTGGCGGGCGGCGGTCAGGCCGAGCTGGGTGAAGCGGTCGAGGCGGCGGGCCAGCTTGCGGCCGTGGACGGCGTCCGGGTCGAAGTCGTCGACCCGGCAGGAGAAGTCGACGGGCAGCCCGGCCAGTTCGGGGTCGTGGCGGGCGAGGCCGCGGCCCTCGCACAGGGTCGCCCAGGTGGCCTCGGCGGTGAGGCCGGCGGGAGTGATCATCCCGATGCCCGTGATCGCCGCCTCAGTGTCGGGTGTCCGCATGGGCCGCCGCCTCCATCCGCTCGTAGAGCTCCCGGAAGCGCTCGGCCGTGGTCCGCAGCGTGTCGAGGTGGCGGCCGAGCCGGTCGCGGGCCGCCTCGCCGGCCGGGCCGAGGCCGGTGCGGGTCATCACCCGCAGCGAGCGGAGCAGCGGGAGCACCACGTGCTCGCGGTGGACGCCCAGGTGGTAGATGCCGGCCGAGGCGATCCGCAGGGCGCGCTGCTGGAAGCCGGGGATGGCGGTGCCCGGCATCTGGAAGCCGCAGACGACGTCGGCCAGGGCGACGGTGGCCGCGTCGGGGGCCAGTTCCAGCGCGTCCGCGAAGAGGTCCCGGTAGAAGAGCATGTGCAGGTTCTCGTCGGCCGCGATCCGGGAGGCGAGCAGCTTGCCGGCCGGGTCGCCGCAGGCCGCGCCGGCGTTGCGGTGGGCCTCGCGGGTGGCCAGCTCCTGGACGGTGACGTAGGCGATCGCGTGCAGCACGGTGGGCTGGTCGCTGGAGTAGCCCTCGGCGACCTGCCGCATCCGGCACCGTTCCAGCTCGACCGGGTCGACCGCGCGGGTGGCGTGCAGGTAGGCGCGCAGCGCGTCGGCGTGCCGGCCCTCCTCGGCGGTCCAGCGGTGCACCCAGGTGCCCCAGGCGCCGTCCCGGCCGAAGCGGGTGGCGATCTCGAAGTGGTAGCTGGGCAGGTTGTCCTCGGTGAGGAGGTTGACGAGCAACGCGTCCCGGACGGCGGGCGGCAGCGGGGACTGCTCGGGCCGCCAGGGTTCGCCGCCGAGGGGGCCGTCGAAGTCGCGGCCCGCGCTCCACGGCACGTACGTGTGCGGCATCCAGGTCTGGGCCGTGTTCAGGTGGCGGTCGAGCAGCCGGGCGACGGAGGGTTCGAGCGGGGTGAGGATGTCGCGAGCATGGTGAGGTGAGGGGCTGGTCATCGAGGTGGGGCTTTCGGAAGGGGCTGGTCGGCTGGCACGAGCAGCCGCGGTGGATGGCCGGCCGCGGCCGGGTCGCGGTTCGCGACCGCCGGCTCGGCGGCAACCGAGGGGCTGCGGCGGGTGATCTCCGTGACGGCTGCCGGGAGGTGCTCCGGCGCCGCCCGCAACCGGTCGGCGGACCCGGGCTCTTCGATGACGGCCCGGGCCAGGTGATGGGAGGTGGAACCAGGGCCCGGCCGTGGGTTCCGCGGGTCGGGCCGGGCGGCCCGTCGGCGCACGGCCGGGCCGGGCGGCGGGCGATCGGCGGCCGGCGCGTGGTCGGTGGCGGCCGTGGGGGACCGTGTCACGCGCATCGCAGCAGTAACGCGGCGCTCTGGCCGCCCAGCGCGGAGGAGACGGTGAGTGCGCCGAGCCCTCCGGGCACGTGGCGCGGGGTCTTGGCGACCACGTCCAGGTCGAAGGCAGGGTCGAGCCGGTCCAGGTTGGCGGTCGGCGGGATCAGCCGCTCGCGCAGCGCCAGCACCGTGAGGGCCGCCTCGATGGCGCCCGAGCCGGCGCCGGCGTGCCCGAGGGCACCCTTCGGCGCGGTCACCGGCGGCCGGTGGGGCAGCGCGCGGGCGAGCCAGCCCGCCTCGGCCGCGTCGTTGGCCACGGTCGCCGCGCCGTGGGCGTTGACGTGGCCGACGTCCGCCGGCTGCCAGCCGGCGTCGGCCAGGGCGGCCTCGGTCGCCCGCCGGCCGCCGGCGCCCTCCGGGTCGGGGGCGGTGGGGTGGTGGGCCTCGCCCGCCGCCCCGCAGCCGGCGAGCCAGGCCAGCACCGGGGCCAGCCGGGCGCGCGCGTGGCTGGGGCGCTCCAGCACCAGCACGGCGGCGCCCTCGGCGACCACGAGGCCGTCGCGGTCCGCGTCGAAGGGCCGGGAGGCGGCGGCCGGGTCCCCGGTGCGCCGGGAGACCGTGCCGAGCTGGGCGAAGCCGGCGACGGTCAGCGGGTGGCGAAGCGATTCAGCACCGCCGACCACTGCCACGTCCAGTTCGCCCGAGCCCAGCAGGTCCCGGGCGATCCGGGCGGCGAGCAGGGGAGAGGCGCAGCCGGACACCGTGGCGAAGGCGGGCCCGGTCGCCCCGAGGTCGAGGGCGATCTCGCCGGCGCAGGCGCTGGGCAGCGCCCTGGGCAGCGCGGTCGGGGAGATCGTCTCGGGCCGGCCGGCGAGCAGCCGCTGGTGGGCCTCGACCACTCCGGCCAGGCTCGACCCGCCGGAGCCCATCAGCACCCCGATCCGCGCGGGGTCGAGGTCGCCGGGGGCCAGGCAGGCCATGGCCATCGCCTCGCGGGCGGCCACCACGCCGAGCTGGGTGACCCGGTCGAGGCGCCTGGCGAGCCGGCGGCCGAGCAGCGCGTCGCCGTCGAAGCCCGGCACCGGACAGGAGATGTCTACGGGCAGCCCGGCGAGCGCCTCGTCCCGCCCGGCCGTGGCCCGGCCGGCGCACACCGTCCGCCAGGTCGCGGGGGCCCCGACGCCGCCCGGGGTGACGAGACCGACCCCGGTCACGGCGATCTCGCGGCCCACTACACGCCCGCCGTGGCGGTGGCGTATCGTTCCGCCGCCGCGTGGAGCGGGGTGTCCAGGTCGATGTCGTCGACCAGCCGGCCGGTGCGCTCGGTGACGATCACGGCCAGCTCGGTCAGCGAGAGCGAGTCGAGCTCGAGTGCGCGGAAGGTGGCCTCGGGGCGCACGGAGTCGGCCTCGATGCCGAACTCCTCGATCAGCAGCGTCGCCAGCATCTGGTACATCGGCACTCCTCACGGCCGCTCGGTTCCCCGTTACGGATGGCTAACGGGTCCATCGGCGGCGGTGGTTACGTGGGGGCCGACGGTTCAGCCGAACGGGTAAGGGTGGCCTGAGGCGTGTTGTCAGGTGACGGCCGTGGCGCCGGCGCCGGGACGCTCCTCGGCCCCGGCCTTCGCCCCGACCTCCGCACCGGACTCCGTCCCGGTCGGCTCGGTGTCCAGCGAGGACTGCAGGCGCACGCTGGCCAGCCGCATGTGCTCGGTCATCGCGCGGTCGGCGGCCTCCGGGTCGCGCTGCCGGATGGCCTCCAGGATGGTGCCGTGCTCGTGGAGGGTGCCGGTGATGGTGCCCTCGATGTCGCCGGCGCGCTCCATCCACACCTGCAGCAGCGCGCGGATGCTGTGCAGGATGTCGTTGAGCACGGTGTTGCGGGCGATGTTCGCCGTCTCCAGGTGGAAGGCGATGTCGGCCTCGATGAACGCCGTGACGTCCCCGCCGGCCTCGCGCATCCGCTCCAGGTGCCCGCTGAGCCTGGTGACGTCCGCCTCGTCGGCGCGCTCGGCGGCGAGCCGGGCCGACATCCGCTCCATGAAGGCGCGCACCTCGACCAGGTCCTGGGTGCGGCGCTGCCCGAGCATGAGCCCCCAGTTGATGGCGCGGGGCAGGAACTCGGAGGTGTTGGCCCGCACGTAGGAGCCCGAGCCCGGCTTGATCTCGATGATGCCGAGCACGTCGAGCGCCGAGAGCGCCCCCCGCACGCTGGAGCGCGCCACTCCCAGTGCCTCCGCGAGCTGGCGCTCGGCGGGGAGCCGGGTCCCCGGTCTGAGGTTCCCCTCGGTGAGGTGGTCGAGGAGGCGCTTGGCCACCTCGCTCACGGACGACTCACGCACGACGGGCCGCAGGAGCGAGACCAGGTCCGTCGTGGCGTCCGGTTGATCGGTTGGAGCAGTCACCCGTCAAGTACATCAGACCGCGGGTGAAGCACGTCACGGGCCGTCACGCCACTCGAACGGCCCGGTAGCGCAACCGGACATATAGCCTGAAAGAAGCACGAAAGATTTTGGTAAATTGGTTACCAATCCCTTTGGTAAATTGGTAACCACTGTTAACGTGAGCGTCCCCGACCCCGCCCGGTGTGGAGCGGCCCGCTCGCCGCCCACGCTCCTCCGGGCGGTGGCAACCAATCGGGCGACACCCGGACAAAGCTGTCCGATGCACCAAGGAGTGACCGTATGGGAGCCGCTGCACAGCCCCAGGACGCCAGCGTCATAGAGAGATCAGCCATCCGGAAGATCTCGATCCGGCTGGTCCCCTTCGTGGCCCTGATGTTCTTCGTGAACTATCTGGACAGGACCGCCGTCTCCTTCGCCGAGCCCAACGGCATGGGCGAGGACCTCGCGCTCACCGCGGCCCAGTTCGGCTTCGCGTCCGGCGTCTTCTTCATCGGCTACATCGCGCTCGAAGTGCCGAGCAACATGGCCCTGCACCGGTTCGGCGCCCGCCGCTGGCTGGCCCGGATCATGGTGACCTGGGGCATCGTCTCCCTGCTCTTCACCTGGGTGCAGAGCAGCGAGCAGCTCTACGTGCTGCGCTTCATCCTCGGCATCGCCGAGGCCGGCTTCTTCCCCGGCGCCATCCTCTACCTGAGCCAGTGGGTCCCGACCCGGCACCGCACCAAGATCCTCGCGCTGTTCTACCTGGCCCAGCCGCTGACCACCGTCATCGGCGCCCCGCTCGCCGGCCTGCTGATCGAGCGCCACGGCCTGTTCGGCCTCGAGGGCTGGCGCGTGATGTTCCTCGGCGTCTCGCTGCCGGCGATCATCCTCGGCGTCGTCGCCTGGTTCTACCTGATCGACCGCCCGGCCCACGCCAAGTGGCTCACCCAGCAGGAGAAGGACTGGCTGGAGGGCGAGCTCGCCGCGGAGAACGCGGGCAAGGCCGGCGCCGACGAGGCCCAGTCCCACGGCCGCGAGGCCCTGAAGACCGCGTTCACCAGCGCCCGCGTCTGGACGCTCTCGCTGATCTACTTCGGCTTCATCTACGGCCTCTACGCCCTCGCCTTCTTCCTGCCGACGATCATCAACGGCTTCCAGGAGGAGTTCGACACCAGCTTCAGCGTCATGGACAAGGCGCTGATCACCGCCATCCCGTACCTGCCGGCCGCGATCGTCCTCTTCTTCTGGTCCCGGCACGCCACCCGGAACGGCACCAAGGTCTGGCACATCGCGGGTCCCGCGATCGTCGGCGGTCTCTCCATCCCCGTCGCCCTCTACATGGACTCGCCCGCCGCCACCGTGGCCGTGATCACCGTCACCGCCTGCTCGATCTTCGCCGCCCTGCCGGTGTTCTGGTCGGTGCCGTCCCGGTTCCTCACCGGCGCCGCCGCGGCCGCGGGCATCGCCCTGATCAACACCATGGGCAACGTCGCCGGCTTCGCCGCCGGCTACGTCACCGGCTGGCTGAAGGACTTCAGCGGCGGCTACCACCTGCCGCTGTTCCTGGTCGGCGGCCTCATGATCCTGTCCGGTCTGCTGATGGTCTGGCTCTCCCGCCGCCCAGGCGACGAGGCCACCCACCTGGACGACCCCGCCCCATCCGCCGCACCCCTCGCCGAGGCCCATCGATGACCCAGCTCTTCAACGACCCCGCCGCCTTCGCCGACGAGGCCCTCGAAGGCTTCGTCGCCGCCCACCGGCGGTGGGTACGACCGGTCCCGGGCGGCGTGGTGCGCGCCGCCGCCCGGGTCCCGGGCCAGGTCGCCGTCGTCATCGGCGGCGGCAGCGGCCACTACCCGGCCTTCTCGGGCCTGGTCGGCCAGGGCCTGGCCCATGGCGCCGCCGTCGGCAACGTCTTCGCCTCCCCCTCGGCCCGCCAGGTCAGGCAGGTCGCGAAGGCGGCCGAGGCCGGCGGCGGGGTGCTCCTGACCTTCGGCAACTACGCCGGCGACGTGCTGCACTTCGGGCAGGCCGCCGACCAGCTGCGTGCCGAGGGCGTCGACGTCCGGGTGCTGCCGGTCACTGACGACGTGTCCAGCGCCAGTCCCGAGGAGGCGCACAAGCGCCGCGGGGTCGCCGGCGACCTGGCCGTCTTCAAGGTCGCGGGCGCCGCCGCCGAACGCGGACTCCCCCTCGACGAGGTCACCCGCCTCGCCGAGCTCGCCAACGCCCGCACCCGCTCCTTCGGTGTCGCCCTCAGCGGCTGCACCCTGCCGGGCGCCGACGAGCCGCTGTTCACCGTCGATCCCGGCCGGCTCGCGCTCGGCCTCGGCATCCACGGCGAGCCGGGCATGGGCGAGCGGGACGTGCCGAGCGCCGACGAGACCGCCGCGCTGCTGGTCGGGACGCTGCTCGCCGAGCTGCCGCCCGGCGTCGATGGGACGGCGGGGCAGCGCGCCGCCGTGATCCTCAACGGGCTCGGCGCCGTCAAGTACGAGGAGCTGTTCGTCGTCTACCGCAGGGTCGCCGAGCTGCTCGGGGAGGCCGGCGTCGAGATCGTCGACCCCGAGGTCGGCGAGCTGGTCACCAGCTTCGACATGGCGGGCGTCTCGCTCACCCTCTGCTGGCTCACCGACGAGCTCGAACCGCTGTGGACCGCGCCCGCCGACGCCCCCGCATACCGCAAGGGCGCCGTCGCGGCGCCCGCCGCCGCGACCCAGGACGGCGACGAGCCGGCGACCGCCGCCGAACAGGACGCGCTGCCCGCGGCCGACGACGACAGCCGCCGCGCCGCCCGCCGGGTCCTCGCCGCGCTGGCCGCCGTCCGCGCCACCGTCGACGAGCACGTCGACGAGCTCGGACGGATCGACGCCGTCGCCGGCGACGGCGACCACGGCATCGGCATGGGGCGCGGCTCGCACGCCGCCCACGAGGCCGCCGCCGACGCCGTCGCCCGCGGCGCGGGCGCCGCCACCACCCTCGACCTGGCCGCCGCCGCCTGGGCGGACCGGGCCGGCGGCACCTCCGGCGCCCTGTGGGGCGTCATCCTCGGCTCGGTCGGCTCCGCGCTCGGCGACACCGGGCGCCCCACCCCCGAGGCCGTCGCCTCCGGAGTGGCCGGGGCCGCCGCCGGCGTCCAGCGCCTCGGCAAGGCCGAGGTCGGCGACAAGACCATGGTCGACGCCCTGGTGCCGTTCGCCGACGCCCTCGGCGCGGCCGTCGCCACCGGCGCGCCGCTGGCCACCGCCTGGGACACCGCCGCCAGCGCCGCCGAGGCCGCGGCCGCCGCCACCGCCGAGCTGCTGCCCCGGATGGGCCGCGCCCGACCGCACGCCGAGAAGAGCCTGGGCACCCCGGACGCCGGCGCGCACTCCCTCGCCCTGATCACCCGCGCCGTACAACGCACCCTCGCTGACAAGGAAGTTGACTGACGATGAGCGAGACCCCCGACAAGCTGCGGATAGTCGTCGGCGCCGACGACGCCGGCTTCGCCTACAAGGAGGCCCTGAAGAAGGACCTGGAGGCCAGTGACCTGGTCGCCTCCGTCACCGACGTCGGCGTCGACGCGGACGGCCACACCGCCTACCCCACCATCGCCATCGCCGCCGCCGAACTCGTCGCCGCCGGCAAGGCCGACCGGGCCCTGCTGGTCTGCGGCACCGGCCTCGGCGTCGCCATCAGCGCCAACAAGGTCAAGGGCATCAGGGCCGTCACCGCGCACGACTCGTTCTCCGTCGAGCGCGCCATCCTCTCCAACAACGCGCAGGTCCTCACCTTCGGCCAGCGCGTCGTCGGCCTCGAACTCGCCCGCCGGCTCGCCGCCGAGTGGCTCACCTACCGCTTCGACGAGACCTCCGCCTCGGCCGGCAAGGTCCAGGTGCTCAATGACTACGAGAACGGCGGTGCGAACAGCTGCGCCGGAGCCGCCTGATGCGCACCGCGCCCGCCGTCACCATCGGGATCAGTCTGAAGATGTACCTCGGGCATCACCAGACCCTCAACTGGTCCCGTCGGATAGCCGCGATCGCCGGACGGCACCCCGCCGTCACCACCGGCCTCGCCGAGCTGTTCGTGCTCCCCTCCTTCCCCGCGCTCGTGCCGGTCGCCTCCATCGTCGCCGGCTCCGGCGTCCGGGTCGGCGCCCAGGACCTGGCGGCCGAGGACGCGGGCCCCTACACCGGCGAGGTCAGCGGCGCGCACCTGAAGGAGATCGGCTGCGACTACGCCGAGGTCGGCCACGCCGAACGGCGGCGGCTCTTCGGCGAGGGCGACACGGTGGTCGCCGCCAAGACGGCGGCCGCCCTGCGTAACGGCCTCACCCCGGTGCTCTGCGTCGGCGAACTCAACCGGACCTCGCAGGACGACGCCGCGGTCCGCACCGTCGCCGAACTGGAACGCCTGCTGTACGGACTGACCGGCCCCGTCGTCGTCGCCTACGAGCCGCAGTGGGCGATCGGCGCCCCCAGGCCCGCCTCAACCGAGCACATCCGCACCGTCTGCGCGGCCCTGTCCGACTGGCTCGCCGACCGGGCCGAGTTCGCCGGCGGCCGGGTCATCTACGGCGGCAGTGCCGGCCCCGGTCTCCTCGGCGACCTCGGCACGGACGTCGGCGGCCTCTTCCTCGGCCGGTTCGCCCACGACCCCGCCGCCGTCGAGTCCATCCTCGACGAGGCGCTCGCCCTGCACGGCGCCGCGACGGAGGGGGCGAGCGTCTGATGGCCTACGGACTGAGCACCTACGCCTTCTTCTGGCGCGTCTCGTCGCGCGCCCCGCGCCCGCTGACCGTCCTGGAGATGCTGGAACAGACCCGCGAACTCGGCGGCCAGGTCTTCCAGATCTGCGACCACCCGCCGATCGAGACGCTCGACGACGCGGCGCTCGCCGAGATCCGCCGCTACGCCGAGTCCGCCGGCATCACCCTCGAACTCGGCACCCGCGGCGTGCGCCCCGAGCACCTGCGGCGCTACCTCGACCTCGCGGACCGCCTCGGCGCCACGTTCGTCCGCTCCATGCTCAACACCGTCGACCACCGGCCGACCGTCGCCGAGGCCACCGCGCTGCTGCGCGAGGCCGTCGCCGAGTACGCGGCGCGCGGCGTCACGTTGGGCCTCGAGACATACGAACAGGTGTCGACCGACGACCTGTTGGCCGTGGTGCGCGGCGTCGACAGCCCGCACCTCGGGGTGGTGCTCGACCCGGGCAACAGCGTCGCCCGCCTGGAGCGGCCCGTCGACGTCGTCGACGCCACCGCCCCGCACGTGGTCAACATCCACGTCAAGGACTTCGCGTTCACCCGCCGCGACGGCTGGGTCGGCTTCACCTACGCCGGCTGCCGCCTCGGCGAGGGACTCCTCGACTACCGCCACCTCGTCGACACGGTGCGGCCGGCGGAGCGGGGCGTCAACCAGATCGTGGAGCACTGGCTTCCCTGGCAGGACGGCTTCGAGGAGACCGCCAGGCTCGAGGCCGACTGGACCAGACACAGCATCGAAACCCTCCTGAACGAAAACCTCCTGAGGAGCAACTGATGGCTACCGAAGCCACGACCGCCACCGTCGCGGTCATCGGCGCCGCCGGCAAGATGGGCCAGCGCGTCTCGAACAACCTGGTCAAGAGCGACTTCACCACCCTCTTCAGCGAGAACTCGCCCAAGGGGCAGGAGCTGTTGCGCGAGCTCGGCCGCGAACTCACCGAGGGTACCGAGGCCGCCGCCCAGGCCGACGTCGTGATCCTCGCCGTGCCGGACGTGGTGCTCGGCACCGTCTCCGAGACGCTGGTCCCGCTGATGAAGCCCGGCGCGATCCTCCTCACCCTCGACCCGGCCGCCGCCTACGCGGGCCTGCTGACCCGCCGCGACGACATCCACAACGCGGTCGCGCACCCCTGCCACCCGTCGGTCTTCCTGGAGCGCACCACCAAGGAGGAGTACGCGGACACCTTCGGCGGCATCGCCGCCCCCCAGGAGGTCGTCGCCTCCTTCGAGGGCACGGACGAGTCCGCCAAGGCGCTGGCCGAGTCCGTCATCCGCACCATGTACGCGCCCGTCGTCGACGTGCACTGGGTGACGGTCAAGCAGCTCGCGGTGCTGGAGCCGACCCTCGTCGAGACCATCGCCTGCATGGTCGGCGCGCTGCTGACCGAGGCGCTGCACGAGACCGTCCACACGGTGGGCGTCCCGGAGAAGGCCGCCCGCGCCATGCTCCTCGGCCACACCCAGGTGGCGCTGGCCAACACCCTCAAGGGCGACAACCCGTTCTCGGACGCCTGCCTGATCGCCATGGACTACGGCCGCGAGTCGATCGTCCGCGACGACTGGAAGAAGGTCTTCGACGACGCCGAACTCGACAAGGTCATCACGCGGATGCTCCGCATCAAGGAGATCAAGCGGTAACGCTGGGCGCTGGCCTTGGCCACGCCGGTGCGCCGGGCCGCTGCGCGGCCCCGCCCCCCCGCGGCCCCGACGGGGCCCCCCCCCCGGCCGGCGCACCCCGCGCCGAAAAGGCGCGGG